>NZ_JBYRFX010000217.1:0-57994 GCF_057815775.1 Inquilinus sp. | reverse complement strand
CGACGCCCCCGCCCCCGACCCCCTCCCGCGGGGGGAGGGGGAGAGTGGAAAGCAGGAGCCGATTAAAGATGGTCGAATTCTGAAAAGGTCCCGCAAGCGGCAGAGGCCACGCAAAGGTCTGGCCCCTGCCCCCTATTCTTCCTTGTGGCGCCCGGTGATCAGCCGGGCGCTGCGCTGGCCGGTGGTGTAGATCCACAGCCAACTGAGCGCCACGGTCAGGCGGTTGCGCAGGCCGATCAGGAAGTAGATGTGGGCGAAGCCCCAGATCCACCACGCCAGCCAGCCGCGCAGCTTGATCCAGCCGAAATCGATCACCGCGGCGCGCTTGCCGATCGTGGCCAGGCTGCCGGCATGCTTGTAGCGGAACGGCCGCGTTTCGGATTTGCCCTCCAGCCGGGCCCGGATGGTGTCGGCGACGTGCTGGCCCTGCTGCTTGGCGGCCGGGGCGATGCCGGGCAGCGGCTTGCCGTCCCAGACGTCGAGCCGGGCGGTGTCGCCGACCACGAAGATCTCCGGATGCCCCGGCACGGTCAGGTCGGGCGCCACCATGACCCGGCCGGCGCGGTCCGCCTCCGCCCCCAGCCAGGCGGCGGCCGGCGAGGCCTGGACACCGGCGGCCCAGATCACGGTCTTGGCCGGAATCCGGTCGCTCCCCAGCATCACGCCGCCGGCGTCGCAGGCGGTGACGGCGTGATCGGTGCGAATCTCAGCCCCCAGCCGCTCCAGCGCCTGCCTGGCATAGGTCGACAGGTCCTCGGGGAAAGCGGCCAGCACCCGCGGCCCGGCCTCGACCAGCAGGATGCGGGCCTCCTTCGGGTTCAGCGCCCGGAAATCCTTGGCCATGGTCTGGTGCGCCAGCTCGGCGATGGTGCCGGCCAGCTCCACCCCGGTCGGCCCGGCGCCGACGATGACGAAGGTCAGCAGCGCCTTGCGCACCGCCGGATCGGGCTCGACCTCCGCCCGCTCGAACGACATCAGCACCCGCCGCCGGATGTCGGTGGCGTCGTCGATGTCCTTCAGCCCGGGGGCGAAGGGCTCCCAGTCGTCATGGCCGAAATAGGCATGCCGGGCGCCGGTGGCCACCAGCAGCGTGTCATAGGGCACCGGCGGTTCGCCGCGTAGCTGCACCGCCTTGCCGGCGACGTCGACGCCGGTGACCTCGCCCAGGATGGTCCGCACCTCCGGGCGTCCGGCCACCAGGTGCCGGATCGGCCAGGCAATCTCCGACGGCGACAGCGACGCGGTGGCGACCTGGTACAAGAGCGGCTGGAACAGATGGTGGTTGCGCCGGTCGATCAGGGTGATGTCGACCGGCGCCCCCTTCAGCCGCAGCACCGCCTGCAGCCCGCCGAAGCCGGCGCCGATGATGACGACGCGATGGCGTGCCTGGGGTTCGGCCATGATGATCCTCGCCGCTGAACTTGCCGCACACCGTGGGATATCGCGGTGCAGCACGCAAGGGTAACGGCGGGCCGCTTGGATTGATCCGCGGCCTTTTCGTCAGGCGGCTTGGTGCCCCGGCGCGTGCACCGGGGTCGGCAGGCCGGCATGCCGCGCCTTGATCTGCAGCGCCAGGGCGCGGGAGTAGAAGCGCGAGGCGTTGAGGTTGCCGCCATGGAACCACAGCGCATTCTGCCCGGTCGGCTTCCACAGGCCGCGCTGCTCGCCCTCCCACGGCCCGGGGTCGCCGCGAACGCCGGAGCCGGGGCCGTAGATCGGCCCCACCGCCTGCATCACGCCGTCGGACAGGATCCGCGCGGCCGCGTCGGCCATCGGCACGAAGCCGGTGGCGTAGACGATCACATCGGCCGGCAGTTCGCTGCCGTCGCTGAGCACCAGGCCGTGCTCGCGCACCTCCTGGACCTCGACCCCCGCCCGCAGCCCGATCCGGCCGTCGGCGATCAGCTCAGACGCCCCGACATCGATATAGGTGCCGGAGGCGCGGCGCAGCAGCTGCGGCAGCAGGCCGGAGCCGTCCTCGCCATCCGTCAACAGGAACCCGGCCTGTTCGAGGCGGTCGTAGAAATCCGCATCCTGCTGCCGGATCGCCGCCGTGGCCGCCACCCAGCGCCGGGTCAGCAGCTTGAGCGGCAGCGAGGCGAACAGCAGGTCGGCCTTGTCGGTGGTGATGCCCTGCGCCACCGCCTCGTCGGAATAGGAGGCGGCGATGACGTCGATCATCCGGCCGAGGCGGGCGACGATGGTGGGCGAGCGCTGCACCATGGTGACATGCGCCCCGGCCTCCCACAGCGCCGCGGCGATGTCGTGCGCCGAGGTGCTGGCGCCAACCGCGACGCAGCGCTTGCCCTTGTAGGCGGGGCCGCCATGATGGGCGGCAGCGTGATGCTGCTCGCCCCGGAAAATCTCCATACCAGGATAGCGCGGCAGGCTCGGCGTCCCGGTCAGGCCGCTGGCGAAGACCAGGTGCCGGGGCCGGAGCGTCTGGACCTGGCCGCCGCGCTGGATCTCGACCCGCCATTCCTGGCACTGGCCGTCATAGACGGCGCTGCGGCACTCCGCCCCGGTCCAGATGTCGAGCTCCATCAGCCTGGCATAGGCGTCCAGCCAGTCGGCCATCTGGTCCTTGGACCGAAACACCGGCCAGCTCTCGGGATAGGCCATGTACGGCATCTCGTCGAACCGCACCGGCGAATGCAGCATCAGCGCCTCGTAGCGGTGGCGCCAGGTGTCGGACGGCCGGTCCTGCCTGTCGACCAGCAGCGTCGGCACGCCCAGGCGCTTCAGCCGGGCACCGAGCGCCAGCCCGGCATGGCCGGCGCCGACGACCAGGCAATAGGGCTGATGATTGACACCAAGTTCCGCCGCCTCGCGGTCCCGGTTCATCCGCCAGGACGGCCGGCCCGGGCTGTAGGCCTCCGGCATGCCCCGGGGCCGGCGGAGGCCGACCGCCTCCTCATGCCCCTTCAACTCGGTCATCGTGGTCAGCAGGGTCCAGCAGCGGCCGTCCTTGAGCCGGACCACGGCTTGGCCTCGCGCCCCCGCGGTCTCGAAGGTCAGCGTCGCCTCGACCACGCCGTCGGCCAGGCGGGCGGGGCCGGAAGCGGCCCAGCCGCTGGGCGCGGTGCCGGCGAGGCAGCCCTCCAGCAGGCCGCGGATAGCGTCGCGGCCTTCGGCGGTGTGGATGTTCCAGGTGAAGGCGACGACATCGCGCCAGAACCCGTCCGGCAGGAACAGGTCGGTGGCGGCGGCGATGTCGCCGCGGCTGAGAGCGCTGTCGAATTCCGACAGCCAGAGCGCCAGCTGCTGATCCGGCGCAGCGGTCATCATCGAGGCCATGGGCAAGATCTTTCGCGTTTGCGACAGAAACTTGCCCTGGATTAGGCCCCGCGGATTACCCGCTCATGTCCTCGTGAGTTGCGACGGTAACCGCTGTCCTATCGTCGCCATACGCCGGCGCGGGTGGCGCCGGCGGACCGGTTCAGCGATCCTTGTCGCCTCCGAGAACCAAAGCCGCGACATCGCCGCGATCCTCGGCGCTCAGGCCTTCGACCACGCCGGCGCGGTCGGCCGGCGGGCGGTTCTGGCTCATCTTCCACTTGCCCTCGAGGCGGGCGATCGGCAGGGCGAAGCCGATGATGCCCTTGAGCTGGCCGCGGACGAAATCGGCCGGCGCATCCGCCACGGCCCAGGGCGCGGCCCGGCCGCCTTCATGCCGTTCGGTCAGCCGCGTCACCAAAGCGAGCAGCCGGTCGGCATCGTCGTAGAGTTCGAGCGGCCCGGTGGCGTGGATCGCGACATAGTTCCAGGTCGGCACCACCTTGCCGGTCTGGCGCTTGGTCTCATACCAGGACGGGGTGATGTAGGCATCCAGCCCCTGGAAGATCGCCAGCGCCTGGACATCGGCGACCCCGGGCGACGCCTGCGGATTGGCCTTGGCGAGATGGCCGTGCAGCGTGCCGTAGGGCCCCGCCTCCGGGTCCAGCAGCATCGGCACATGGCTGGCGATCAGCCCATCGGCACGCAGGGTGACCAGCGTCGCCAGGCCGGACTGGCGGATGGCGTCGTGCAGGGTTTCGATCCGGTCTTCCCGGAAGGCGGGCGGAACATACATGGCAATGACCAAGGCAGCAGTGCGGAGGATAGAGAGATGGCAAGGAATCGGACCTTCCGGTAGGGCCAATCCGAACGGAATCGCCGAACCAATTCCGGCAGCGACGCACCGGCGGCATGCAGGCCCTGCGCTTCCGCCCTGCCGCAGCATGCTGCTATACCCGGCCAGAGTATCGGGACAGGTCTCTCTCAAACTGTCATGCCCGGGCTTGACCCGGGCATCCAGAGGCTGTCGACATCTTTTGGATTGCCGGGTCAAGCCCGGCAATGACAAGGAAAAGAAGACCCGTCCCCCGACCATCCATCCCCTGTACGGACCACGCCGATGATCCCGCGCTACAGCCGCCCCGAGATGACCCGGATCTGGGAGCCCGAGAACCGCTACCGGATCTGGCTGGACATCGAGGTCGCGGCGCTGGAGGCGATGTCCCAGCTGGGCATCGTGCCGGAGAGCGCGGTCAAGGCGGTGCGCGAGCGCGGCAATTTCGACGTTGCCCGGATCGATGAGATCGAGCGCGAGACCCGGCACGACGTCATCGCCTTCCTGACCAACCTGGCGGAATACGTCGGGCCCGAGGCGCGCTTCGTCCACCAGGGCATGACCTCGTCCGACGTGCTGGACACCACGCTGGCGATCCAGCTGACCCAGGCGATCGACCTGCTGCTGGCCGATGTCGACGGCCTGCTGGCCGCGCTGCAGCGCCGGGCGGAAGAACACCGCCACACCCTGACCGTCGGCCGCAGCCACGGCATCCACGCCGAGCCGACCACCTTCGGCCTGAAGCTGGCCAGCCACTGGGCCGCCTTCCGCCGCAACCGCGACCGGCTGGTGGCGGCGCGCGCGGAGATCGCGACCTGCGCCATTTCCGGGCCGGTCGGCACCTTCGCCTCGGTCGATCCCTTCGTCGAACGCTATGTCGCCGACAAGCTGGGCCTGGCGGTCGAGCCGGTGTCGACCCAGGTGATCCCGCGCGACCGCCACGCCATGGTGTTCTCGGTGTTCGGCGTCGTCGCCTCCTCGATCGAGCATTTGGCCATCGAGATCCGGCACCTGCAGCGCACCGAAGTGCGCGAGGCGGAGGAGTTCTTCCATCCGGGCCAGAAGGGCTCGTCGGCGATGCCGCACAAGCGCAACCCGGTGCTGACCGAGAACCTGACCGGCATCGCCCGGCTGGTCCGCGCCGCCGTGGTGCCGGCGCTGGAGAATGTGGCGCTGTGGCATGAGCGCGACATCAGCCATTCCTCGGTCGAACGGGTGCAGGGGCCGGATGCCACCATCGCGCTGGACTTCGCCCTGTCGCGCCTGACCGGCGTGGTCGACAAGCTGCTGGTCTACCCCGAGCGGATGCAGGCCAACCTGGATTCGCTGGGCGGCCTGGTGTTCTCGCAGCGCGTGCTGCTGGCCCTGACCCAGGCCGGCGTCAGCCGCGAGACCGCCTATGCCATGGTCCAGCGCAACGCCATGAAGGTGTGGCACGAGGGCGGCAGCTTCCTGGACCGGCTGGCGGCCGACCCGGAGGTGGCGAAGGCGATCCCGCGCGACGAGCTGGCGCACGCATTCAGCTATGATTTCTACACCAAGCACGTCGACGACATCTTCACCCGCGTCTTCGCGGCGTAACCACTGCCGGGGGGCGGGACGATGGACAAGAGCAAGCTTTCACAGGCCAGCATCGCGGCGCAGGCGCTGGGCTGGGTCGACCCGATCACCAAGGCGGTGACCCCGGCGATCCACCCCTCCTCCACCTATATCCGCGATCCGGACAACCAGTACACCTCGGGCCGGATCTACGCCCGGGACAACAACCCGAGCTACGACCAGGCCGAGGCGGTGCTGGCGGCGCTGGAAGGCGCGGCCGGTGCGGCCGTCTTCGCCTCCGGCATGGCGGCGGCGACCGCGGTGTTCCTGTCGCTGGCGCCGGGCGACCATGTGCTGGTGCCGACCGTGATGTACTGGTCGCTGCGCAACTGGCTGCTGACCGAGGCGACCCGCTGGGGCCTGAAGGTCGAACTGGTCGACACCAGCGACCTCGACGCCGTCCGCGCCGCGCTGCGGCCCGGCGAGACGAAGCTGATCTGGCTGGAGACCCCGTCCAACCCGATGTGGACCGTGACCGACATCGCCGCGGTGGCCGAGGCGGCGCATGCCGCCGGCGCCCGGGTGGCGGTCGATTCCACCGTGTCGACGCCGATCCTGACCCGGCCGCTGGCGCTGGGTGCCGATCTGGTGATGCATTCGGCGACCAAGTATTTGAACGGCCATTCCGACGTGATCGCCGGCGCCGTGGCCACTGCTCGCGATGACGAGCAGTGGCAGCGGATCAAGCGCAACCGCGCCCAGCTCGGCGCCATCCTGGGGCCGTTCGAAGCCTGGCTGCTGCTGCGCGGCATGCGCACGCTGGTGCCACGGGTGCGGCAAGCCTGCGCCACCGCCATGGCCATCGCCGAGCATTTCCACGGCCATCCGCGGGTCTCGGCCGTGCTGTATCCTGGCCTGCCCAGCGCCGCCGGCCATGCCATCGCGGCGCGGCAGATGCGGGGCGGTTTCGGCGGCATGCTGTCGATTCGCGTCGCCGGCGGCACCGAGGCGGCGATCGCCACCGCCGCGAAGGTCGAGCTGTGGAAGCGCGCCACCTCGCTGGGCGGGGTCGAGAGCCTGATCGAGCATCGCTCCAGCATCGAAGGCCCGAGCAGCCCGGTGCCGGGCGACCTGCTGCGCCTGTCCGCCGGCCTGGAAGACCCGGCCGATCTGATCGCCGACCTGGAACAGGCGCTGCAGGCCGCAGCGGGGTAGAGCGGCCGAAGGCTTGATGACCGCAACGCCGATTGCCTTGCCGCCTTCCGGGTCGCGCTGCCGTCACGATGTCGCCGAGCGGATGTCGCCGATACCGCAAATGGTGTGAGCGGATCGGCGTGCGCCCTCCCCTCGGATCATGCGACCTTCGGCAGATGGTCCAGGAGCTTGTCCAGCGTGACCGGATAGTCGCGCACGCGCACACCAGTGGCGTTGTAGACTGCGTTGGCGACGGCCGCACCGACGCCGCAGATGCCAAGTTCGCCGACCCCCTTGGCCTTCATCGGCGACGACATCGGGTCGGTTTCGTCGAGGAAAATCACGTCCTGATGCGGGATGTCGGCATGGACCGGCACCTCGTAGCCCGCGAGGTCGTGGTTGACGAAGAAGCCGCGGCGCGTGTCTACCGCCAGCTCCTCCATCAGCGCCGCGCCCACGCCCATGGTCATCGCCCCGATCACCTGGCTGCGCGCCGATTTCGGGTTGAGGATGCGGCCGGCGGCGCACACCGCCAGCATGCGCCGGACCCGGATCTCGCCGGTGGCGGCGTCCACCGCCGTCTCGACGAAATGCGCGCCGAAGGTCGATTGCTGGTGCGTCTTGTCGAGGTCGCCATATTCGATGGAATCCTCGGCGACCAGTTCGCCCTCCCCCGCCGCCTGGGCCAGCGGCAGGCTGCGATTGCCGGCGCGCACCTGGGCACCGGCGAAGACCGCCTCGGTGGCGTTGAAGCCGAGCCGCTGCGCCACGGCCTCGCGCAGTTTGATACAGGCCGCATAGACGCCTGAGGTCGCGTTGTTGGCGCCGAATTGTCCGCCTGAGCCGCAGGACACCGGGAAGCTGGAGTCCCCTAGGCGGACGACCACCTTGTCGAGCGGCACCCCCATCATCTCGGCCGCTGTCTGGGCGATGATGGTGTAGCTGCCGGTGCCGATGTCGGTCATGTCGGTCTCGACCGTTACGTCGCCGCGATGGTCGAGCCGGACACGGGCGCCGGATTTCGTCAGCAGGTTGTTGCGGAATGCGGCGGCGACGCCCGTGCCGATCAGCCAGCGCCCTGCGCGCGTCGAGCCGGGCTGCGGGTTGCGCCGGCCCCAGCCGAAACGATCCGCACCGATGCGCAGGCATTGAATGAGGCTGCGCTGCGAGTAGGGCCGCTCGGGCTTTTCCGGAT
The DNA here is from genome assembly GCF_057815775.1 of Inquilinus sp. Lineage (NCBI taxonomy): Bacteria > Pseudomonadati > Pseudomonadota > Alphaproteobacteria > Rhodospirillales > Rhodospirillaceae > Inquilinus > Inquilinus sp. The sequence continues at coordinate 49,955 of NZ_JBYRFX010000217.1, read as the reverse complement.
CGACCTGGGTGTCGTTGCGGATGCGGAATTCGACCGGGTCGAGGCCCAGCTTCTCGGCCATCTCGTCCATGGCGATCTCCAGCGCCATCAGTCCCGGCGCCTCACCCGGTGCGCGCATGGCATTGCCCTCGGGCAGGTCGAGCACTGCCAGCCGCGTCGCCGTCATCCTGGCAGCGCCGGCATAGAGCAGCCGCGTCTGGTTGACCGCGGTCTCCGGCGTGCCCTCGGGCAGATTGCCGGACCAGCTTTCGTGGCCGATCGCGGTGATCTTCCCATCCCGATCCGCGCCGATGCGGATGCGCTGGATCGTCGCCGGACGATGCGTGGTGTTGTTGAAGATGAGCGGACGCTGCAGCGTCACCTTCACCGGCCGGCCGGCGGCACGCGCCCCGAGGGCCGCGAGCAACGCGTCGGACCGAACGAACAACTTTCCGCCGAAGCCGCCGCCGATGAAGGGCGAGATCAGGCGGACATTATCCTTGGCGATGCCGAGCGTTTTCGCCACATCCCCGACGCCCCAGGCGATCATCTGGTTCGAGGTCCAGAGCGTGAGCCTGTCGCCGTTCCAGGCGGCGGTCGAGGCGTGCGGCTCAATCATCGCGTGCCCTTGATCGGGCGTGCTGTAAGTGGCGTCAAGCTGCACCGGCGATGCGGCGAAGGCACCGGCGAAATCGCCGATGGCCGTGTCAGCCGGGCTGCCGAGGGTCGGCGGCGGCATGAAGGCGGCGTCCTTGGCGGCGGCCAGGTCGAAGGCACCGTCGGCCTTCACATAGTCGACGCGGACAAGTTGCGCGGCGGCGCGGGCCTGCTCGAAGGTCTCGGCGACGACCACCGCGACGGCCTGGTGATAGTGCGCGATCTCCGGGCCGCCGAGCAGCCTGGCGGTGTTGTAGTCGCCCTTGCCGAGCGTGCCGGCATTGTCCGCCGTGACGATGGCGAGCACGCCGGGCGCCGCGCGGGCGGCGGCCAGGTCCATCGACGCGATCCGGCCCTTGGCGATCGCCGATCCGACCACGTAGCCATAGGCGGGGTCCGCCACGGCATCGTGCCGCTCGAAGGCATAGGGCGCGGTGCCGGAGGTCTTGAGCGGGCCGTCGATCCGGTCGGTCGGCCGGCCGATCACCTTCAGCTGGTCGATCGGATTGATGGTGGCGGGGGTGTCGAATTTCATGGCTCAGGCCCTCGCTTCGGCCAGCAGCGCGGCGAGCGTGCGCTCCACCAGCGGCAGCTTGAACGCATTCTCCGGGGTCGGCCTGGCATCGGCCAGCAGTTGCTCGGTCACGGCCTTGGCCCCGCGTGGCAAATCGGCCTCCGCCGCCTCGATACGCCACGGCCTGGGCGCCACCCCGCCCAGCGCGACCCGGCCGGTGCCGTCGGGCTGCACGATCACACCGACCGAAACCAGCGCGAAGGCATAGGACGCGCGGTCACGCACCTTGTGGTAGATCTGCCGGCCCCCGAGCGGCTTCGGCAGCGTGACCGCGGTGATCAGTTCGCCGGATTCCAGCGCCGTCTCGATCTCCGGAGTATCGCCCGGCAGGCGGTGGAAGTCGGCGATCGGAATGCGCCGCGTCACACCGCCCGGCGCCACTGTCTCGACCACGGCATCCAGCACGCGCATCGCCACGGCCATGTCGCTCGGGTGGGTCGCGATGCAGACATCACTCGTCCCGACCACGCCCAATTGGCGGCTGACGCCGCCGATCGCGGCGCAGCCGCTGCCGGGCCGGCGTTTGTTGCAGGGCTGGTTGGTGTCGTAGAAATAGGGGCAGCGCGTGCGCTGCAGCAGGTTGCCTGCGGTCGTGGCCTTGTTGCGCAACTGGCCCGAGGCGCCCGCGAGCAGCGCCCGAGACAGCAGGCCGTAGTCGCGCCGGACGCGCGCGTCAGCGGCTAGATCCGTGTTGCGGACCAATGCGCCGATCCGCAATCCGCCCTCCGGCGTCGCTTCGACTTTGTCGAGGTCGAGGCCATTCACGTCAATCAGGTGCGTCGGCGTCTCGATCTCGAGCTTCATCAGGTCGAGCAGGTTGGTGCCGCCGGCGATGAACTTGGCGCCTCGGCTGTGCAAGACCGCCGCCGCGGCGTCGGCCGGCGAACGCGCCCGCTCATAGGTGAAGGCTCTCATGCCTGCCTCCCCGCCACGTCCGTAATCGCGTCGACGATGTTGGAGTAGGCGCCGCAGCGGCAGATGTTGCCGCTCATCCGCTCGCGCAGCTCGGCCTCGGTCAGCCGGGGCTGCGCGGTGAGATCGGCGGTGACGTGGCTCGGGATCCCGTCCTCGATCTCGTCCAGCATCGCCACGGCCGAGCAGATCTGCCCGGGGGTACAGTAGCCGCACTGATAGCCGTCGTGCCGGACGAAGGCGGCCTGCATCGGGTGCTGTGCGTCGGCCGTACCCAGCCCTTCGATGGTGGTGACGCTGTCGCCGTCATGCATGATCCCCAGCGTCAGGCACGAATTGATGCGCCGCCCTTCGACGATCACAGTGCAGGCGCCGCACTGCCCGTGATCGCAGCCCTTCTTGGTCCCTGTGAGATGCAGGTGTTCGCGCAGCGCGTCGAGCAGCGTGGTCCGGGTGTCCAGCTCGAGCTGCCGGACCTTGCCATTCACGGTGACGGACAGCGTCGACAGGACGGGTGCTTCGGCAACGCCTGCCTGCGCGTCGGCAACGATCGGGGCCGTCGTGACGGCCACGGACGCAGCAGTCCCGATCATCAGGCCGCGCCGCGTGATCGCGAGTTCGGATGAATCTGGCATGTCGTATCCCAATCTGTTCCTGGCCGGTCATATGCCGCCTTTGGCGCCCGCCTTCGTCTTGGGCGAGGCTGTCGGCCATCGGCTTCGAATGTCTGATCGGCAAGCCGGGGAGCGATGGGCAAGCGATGCCGGAATCGCAATACCCCTGTCCTGTGCCAATGCCCCGGGGCCTGTCGGAGTTCCAATGGCGTGGAACGATCCACCATCCGGTGATGCGCGGATTTGCACATCCATTCGCGGGCAGCGGCCGCGCAGGGGCGCTTTCACCGCGCCTGCGCTCAACAGGCGTCACACGGCCGCCGACGCATCGCACTTGCCTGTTTGCACGCATCCATGTTACCGGTCACATCAATAAGAAGGACAAAAGCCTTCGGGTCATGGGGAGGACCACCGACGTGCCTGTCGCCGATCGAATCCGCCCGACCGACCGCCGCATCCGGCCCTGAGCCATGCGCAGTCTTGCGGCCCGCCGTGCCGATCCGCGGCCTCCTCGTCCAAGCCTCCCTCTTTCCAGGCGGCGCGCCCGGCATCGGACTGATGCCGCGCCGATCGAGAGTTCCTCCATGCCCAAGCGTTCCCTGCGGCCGACCATGCGCGATGTCGCGCGCCTGGCCGGGGTCTCGCCGATGACCGTGTCCCGCGTCCAGGCCGGCAGCGCCCGGGTGCTGCCGGAAACGCGGGAGCGCATCAGGGCGGCGATGGACCGGCTGGGCTATGTCGAGGACAAGGTCGCCGCCAGCCTGTCGTCGCGCCGCACCGGCTTCATCGCCACCATCGTGCCGACCCTGACCAATTCCAACTTCGCCGACACCGCCCACGGCCTGACCGAGGCGCTGCGCCGGACCGGCTATCAGCTGCTGATCGGCTACACCCGCTACCGCATGAGCGACGAGGAAGCACTGATCCGGGCGATGCTGGAGCGGCGGCCGGAGGCGATCGTGCTGGCCGGGATGCACCACACCGCGGCAGCCCGGGCGATGCTGCGCGGCGCCGGCATCCCGGTGGTCGAGATCTGGGATTGCGGGGCTGCGGCGCCGATCGACCGCGCCGTCGGCTTCTCCAACATCGACACCGGCCGGGCCGCGGCGCGGCACCTGATCGCGCTGGGCCACCGCCGCATCGGCGCGATCGGCCCGATGACCGGCGACGACACCCATGATTTCCGCGGCGAGGCCCGGCTGACCGGATTCACCGAGGTGCTGCGCGAGGCCGGGCTGTCGACCGGCCGCATCGTCCAGCGTGGCGACGTGCCCCTGTCCTTTTCCGGCGGCGCCGAAGCCATGGCCCATCTGCTCGACACCGCCGGGCCGCTGGACGCCGTGTTCGCGATCTCCGACCTCGCCGCCTTCGGCGCGCTGATGGAATGCCAGCGCCGCGGCATCGCCGTGCCGGGCGACCTGTCGGTGATGGGCTTCGGCGATTTCGAGATCGGCAGCCAGTGCGTGCCGGCGATGACGACCATCCGGATCGATGCGGAGGGTATCGGCCGCCGGGTCGGCGGGCTGCTGCTGCGCCTGCTGGCCGCCGAAGCCGGCAGCCGCCCCGCCGCGGTCGACGATGTCGGCTTCGAGATCGTCGAACGGGGCTCGACCGCCCGAAGACCGTAACCGGTCCCACGCGTTCCGCTGCCTCGGCAGCCACCAGCAAGACGGCACAAGCCGCCGCCCATCACCCCCATCCGGGAGAAGCTGCATGCCCAAGATCGGTCTCCGCCCCATCGCGGCGGGTTGTGCCCTGGCCCTCGGCCTCGCCTTCGCGATGCCGGCCCAGGCGGAGGAAACGCTCACCGTCTGGTTCACCAAGGGCTTCTACAAGGGCGAGGACGATGCCCTGCTGGCCCTGATCGACCGGTTCCAGAAGTCGACCGGCGTCAAGGTCGACCTGTCGCTGTATTCGACCGAGGATTGCATCGTGAAGTCGGTCGCCGCGGTCGAGGCCGGCACGCCGCCCGATGTCGGCTACTGCACCACCTATGATTTCCGCACCACCGGCCAATGGGCCTATGAGGGCCGGCTGGAGGATGTCAGCGACGTCATCGCGCCGATCAAGGACGGCTTCCAGCCCGACGCGCTGGCCACCACCTTCCTGATGAACGGCAAGACCGGGCAGAAGGCCTATTACGCCTTCCCGATCGAACGCCAGACCATGCACATCTTCTACTGGAAGGACATGCTGCAGGATGCCGGCTTCACCGAGGCCGACATCCCGACCACCTGGGACGCCTATTGGGACTTCTGGTGCGGCAAGGTGCAGACGGCGCTGCGCGCCAAGGGCAAGCGGATCTACGGCATCGGCCAGCCGATGAGCGTCGCCGCCTCCGACACCTTCTTCAGCTTCCTGACCTGGGCCGACGCCTACAACGTCAAGATCGTCGACGAGAGCGGCAAGATCGTGCTGGACCAGCCCGAGAACCGCGCGGCGATGATCGAGGCGGTGAAGAGCTACACCTCGATCTTCATCCGCGGCTGTACCCCGCCGTCGTCGGTCAACTGGCTCGACACCGACAACAACGTCAACTTCCACAACCGCACCACGGTGCTGACCCACAACGCCACGATCTCGATCGCCGGCAAGCACCTGGACGATTCGACCAACCCGACGCTGACCGATGAGCAGCGGGCCCAGGCCAAGAAGAACTACGAAGAGAACATCCGCACCGCCTATTTCCCGACGAAGCCGGATGGCGGCGTGCTGCCGAACCTGGCGGCGACCAAGACCGCGGTCATCTTCGCCGATTCCAAGAACAAGGCCCGGGCCAAGGAATTCATGGCCTTCATGATGAAGGATGAGAACCTGACGCCCTTCGTCGAAGGCTCGGTCGGGCGCTGGTATCCGACCAGCAAGTCGGGTGCGGCCGCCCCGTTCTGGACCGACGGCAAGGACCCGCACCGCGCCGTGGTGTCGAAGCAGTTCACCGACGGCACCATCCCGTTCCCCTTCGTCTACAACTACCACTTCACCACGGTGAATGCGGAGAACGTCTGGGCCAAGGCGCTCGACCGCGTGGTCCAGGACGGGCTGACGCCCGAGCAGGCGGTCGATGAGATGATCGCCCGTATCAAGGTCATCGCCGGCTAAGCCCACGGCCCGGCCGGTGCGGCGCCTGTCACGCCGGCCGGGCTTCCCGCCCCCTTTCAGGGACGATCAACCGATGACCGCGACCACGATCGATGCGATCCCGGCCGCCGCCGGCCGGCACCGGCGCAGCTGGGCGATGTGGGGCTGGATCCTGCTGGCCCCCTATATCGCCGTGTTCCTGGTGCTGGTGGCCTATCCCGTCGGCTACGGCCTCTATCTCGGCTCCGACCCCGCCAGCTACCGCCGCCTGTTCGCCGACCCGATCTTCCTGACCGCCGCGGTCAACACGGTCCTGTTCCTGGCGATCGCGGTCAATGTGAAGATGGTGATCGCGCTCGGCCTGTCCGGCTTCTTCGCCGTGCCGCGCTGGTGGATCCGGCTGCTGCTGGTGCTGTTCATCCTGCCCTGGGCGGTGCCCTCGATCCCGACCATCCTGTCGTTCCGGGTCATGCTCAACCCCGAGAACGGCATGATCAACCAGCAGCTGTTCCGGCTGTTCGGCATCTTCGAAGGCCCGCCCTGGCTGACCAACCCGTGGCTCGCCTTCTGCTGCGCCATCGTGGTCCACATCTGGAAGTCGCTGCCGTTCTGGACCCTGATCCTGCTGACGGGGCGGCTGGCCATCGCCCGCGACCTGTACGAGGCCGCCTCGGTCGACGGCGCGTCGCGCTGGCAGCGCTTCCGCTTCGTCACCTGGCCGTCGGTGGCCGCGCTGTACGTCACCTCCACCATCCTGTCGATGATCTGGACGCTGGGCGATTTCAACAGCGTCTACCTGCTGACCGGCGGCGGCCCGGCCGACAGCACCCAGGTGCTGGCGACGCTGGGCATCCGCTATCTCCGCAACAACAACCTCGATCTCGGCGTCGCCTCGATCATCGTCGCCATGCCGCTGATCCTGCCGATGGTCTTCGTCATGGTGAAACGCCTGTCGAAGGGGAGCGAGGCATGAGGCGCTGGCTTGGAGAAGTGGTGCTGGTCCTGATCGCGATCCCGATCGTGCTGTGGACGGTGGTGCCGCTGTACCACCTGTTCATCCTGGCGATCTCGCCGCAGGATTCGGTGCTGGCCGGCGACCTGTGGCCGGAGCATCCAACCTTCACCAACTTCCTGACCGTGTTCCGGCAGCAGCACTACTATCTCAGCAATTTCTGGCTGCAGCTCGGCAACAGCTTCCTGATCGCGGTCTCCACCGGGGTGCTGACCCTGTTCGTCGCCACCTGCGCCGCCTTCGCCATCAGCCGGCTGCGGGCGCGGGCCGGCCGCACCGTGATGAACATGGCGCTGACCACCTATCTGATCCCGGCCGCCTTCCTGGCCGTGCCGATGTACAAGACCATGGGCTCCTACGGCCTCCTGAACACCCAGCTCGCCCTGATCCTGGCCATGGTCGCGCTGGCCTCGCCCTATGCCATCTGGGTGCTGAAGCAGGCGTCGGACAAGCTGCCGCGCGAGCTGGACGAGGCGGCGATCATGGACGGCGCCAAGCCGCTGCAGATCTTCCGCATGGTCTATCTGCCGCTGATGCGCCCGTCGCTGGTGGCGATCGGCATCTACGCGCTGCTGCTGGCCTGGAACGAGTACCTCTACGCCTTCCTGCTGCTGTCGAGCGAGAAGGCGGCGCCGCTGTCGGTCGGGCTGGGCCTGTTCCTGTCGGCCGATGATTCGCCCTGGAACCTGCTGATGGCGACCGGGCTGATCTACGCCGTGCCGCCAGCGGTGATCTACTATGTCTTCCGCAACGCCATGACCAGCGGGCTGACGGCCGGTGCGGTGAAGGGCTGACGCACGCATGAAAAAGGGCGGCCGGAGCCGCCCTTTTGTCTGCCGGAGGGTCGGCCCCTTACTTCGGGGTCGCCTCGGTCATGATCTGCTGCCGGGCCACGGCCAGCAGCGCGTCCATCTTCTTGCGCAGCCGGTGATCCGACAGGTCGACGTCGTGGATCTTGAGGTCGGCGTAGACCTTGTCGTGCACGTCCTCGTCCGTCTGCTTCTCGAAATCGGACATGATGACGTCCTTGGCATAGGCGTCGACGGCGCTGCCGGTCAGCCCCATCAGCTCCGCAGCCCACAGGCCGAGCAGCTTGTTGCGGCGGTTCTGAATCCGGAACAAAAGCTCCTGATCGTGCTGGAACTCCGCCTCGAAAGCCTGCCCCCGCGATTCGAACGTCATCCTACCGAATTCCTCTTATCTGCCCGCCGCCGCGGGCGCACTTCGCCAGAAACAGCATCCTATAACGACTCTCGCGCCCGGGGTCACGCGCGCGACGTCGCGGAGCGTGCAATTGTTTAGCGAACGTGCGCTTGCTATATCTGCGCGACCGCGGACGTCCGGCAAGGGCGTCCCGATCTTTTTTGTTGGCATCACCGTTCACATGGGCGATCCGCTATGAGCCGCCGCAGGCGCATCTACGAAGGCAAGGCCAAGGTCCTGTACGAGGGGCCGGAGCCGGGCACGATCGTCCAGTACTTCAAGGACGATGCAAGCGCGCAGAACGGGCAGAAGACGGCTGTGATCTCGGGCAAGGGGGTGCTGAACAACCGCATCTCCGAGTACCTGATGACCCGGCTGTCCGAGATCGGCGTGCCGACGCATTTCATGCGCCGCCTGAACATGCGCGAGCAGCTGATCCACGAGGTCGAGATCATTCCGCTCGAGGTCGTGGTCCGCAACATCGCCGCCGGATCGTTCTCGAAGCGCTTCAACGTGCCCGAAGGCACGCCGCTGCCGCGTTCGATCATCGAGTACTATCTGAAGTCGGACGAACTCAACGACCCGATGGTGTCGGAAGAGCACATCACCGCCTTCGGCTGGGCCAACGCCCAGGACCTGGATGACATGGTCTCGCTGTCGCTGCGGGTGAACGACTACCTCACGGGCCTGTTCCTCGGCACCGGCCTCAAGCTCGTCGACTTCAAGCTCGAATTCGGCCGTCTCTACGACGAGAACGACGAGATGCGGATCGTGCTGGCCGACGAGATCAGCCCGGACAATTGCCGCCTGTGGGACGTGCAGACCAACGAGAAATTCGATAAGGATCGCTTCAGCCAGGACCTGGGCGGCGTCATCGAGGCCTATCAGGAAGTGGCCCGGCGCCTCGGCATCCTGCCGGAAGGAAGCGTCGTCGACATCCGCGAAACACAGGCATCCCCATGAAAGCCCGCATCCACGTCATGCTGAAACCCGGCGTCCTGGACACCCAGGGCAAGGCGATCGGTCATTCCCTGCAAGGCCTCGGCTTCGGCGAGGTCGGCGAAGTCCGCCAGGGCAAGGTGATCGAGGTCGAGATCGCCGCCGACGACGCCGCCCAGGCGCGCGCCCGGCTGGACGAGATGTGCAAGAAGCTGCTCGCCAACCCGGTGACCGAGAGCTACGCGATCGAACTGGTCGCCTGAGGCGGCCAGTTCCGCTTCCCCTTCTGTCATTGCCCGGCTTGCCCGGGCAATCCAGGGGCCAAGCAGGGCCGCTCTGGTCGCCCCTGGATGCCACGGTCAAGCCGTGGCATGACATCGGAGGGTAAGGGCGCTCACCCGACCGTCGACGCCTGCGCTTCGAGATGGGCGGCCAGCCCGTCCGGCAGCTTCAGACGGGTGGCGAGGTCGTCGAGATAGGCCTTTTCGCGCGGGTCGTCCGGGTCGACCGCCAGGCGTGAGGCCAGCCAGATCTCCGCCGCCTGTTCCGGCGTCGCCGCCAGGGCCGCGATCGCAGCCACGTCGAGCGGCTTGGCCAGCTCATCCATCACGAACGCCTTCTGCTCGGTGTCGAGGCCGAGTTGCCCGATCCGGTCGAACAGCGCCCGCTGCTCGGTCGCATCGATATGGCCGTCGGCCTTGGCTGCGGCGATCATCGCCCGCACCACGGCGATGCGGGCATCACCGCCCCCCGCCGCACTCTGCGTCTCCAGGTCGAACGGGCTGCTCGGCGGTGGCAGGGCCAGGGTTTGCTGGACCGGCGCCTGGGCCGGGGCCGGCGCCCGCTTGGCCTGCCAATCCTGCCACGCCTTGAAGGCCAGGCCGCCCAGCACCGCCGCCCCGCCATAGCCGAGTGCCGAGCCGCCGAACTTGCGCACCTTCTTCGAGCCGAGAAGCAGGCCGATCACCCCGCCGCCGAGCGCGCCGGTCGCCAGCGTGCCGAGATTGTCGGACCAGCCAGACCCCTTGGCCTCGCCCTGCGGGGTCGCGCCTGATTTGTTCGTCTTGCCCAGGAAATTCTCGAACAGCGCTTTCGGGTCGATCACGCGCCTCTCCTCCCAATCATTGCGTTGGAGGGGAGATGGCCCGGCCGGCGGCGCCAGACAAGTCGCGTACAGGCTCAATCGCCCGGGCGCGACGTCATGACCGGCTCGCGCGGCGCCAGCGCGGTTTCCGCCGCGGCCGCCAGGATCCATTCCCGGAACGCCCGCACCATCGGCCGGCGCAGCGTGCGCGGCGGGGCTACGAAATGATAGCAGGCGTCGCTGGCGATCGAGAGGTCGAACGGCCGAACCAGGCGGCCGGCGGCCAGGTCATCGGCCGCCAGCGAATTCACCACCAGGGCCACGCCCTGCCCGCTGATCGCAGTCTGGATCGCCATGGAGGAATCGCTCATGCGCGGCCCCCGCACCCAGTCGACATCGGCCATTCCGACGGCGCGCAGCCATTCGCGCCAGGGCGCCAGGGACTGGTCGTGCAGCAGCGTGTACCGGCGCAGGTCGTCGAGCGTCCGCAGGCCGTCCCGCAGCGCCGGACTGCAGACCGGGAAGCTGTCATCCGCGAACAGCCGGTCGACCACCAGCCCGTCCCAGCCGCCCCGCCCCCAGCGGATGGCGCAATCCGCCTCGCCGCCGCCGAGATCGACCTGGGCCAGCGATGCGGTGACGTTGACGTCGACATCAGGGTGGGCCGCGATGAAGCCCGACAGGCGGGCGCCCAGCCATTTCGCGACAAAGGAGGTGGTGGTGCTGACGGTCAGGATGCTGGTCGAGCGGCCGGGCGCGATCTGCGCCGTGGCATCGGCGATGCCGGCCAGCGCGGCACTGACCAGCGGCAGGTAGGCGCGCCCCGCCTCGGTCAGCTCCAGGCTGTTCTCGCGGCGGTCGAACAGCCGGACGTCCAGCCAGCCTTCCAGCCGGCGCACCTGCTGGCTGACAGCGGCCTGGGTCACCGACAGCTCGCCCGCCGCCCGGGTGAAGCTGCGATGCCGCGCCGCCGCCTCGAAGGCCCGCACACCGTTCAGCGGCGGCAACCGCCACGCCATTTCGCATCTCCCCTAGCCCAAGCTTTTGTAGGGCTAGGGCCACACTATCCCGTTTGCGCGCGCGGCCGCCAGGACCGATCTTAAGGGCAAGGGTCGACCCTGATCCTTCACCCCGATCTGGACACATCACATGAGCACCGTCTGCATCGACGGGCCGCGCCGGGACTCTCGGCCGCGGCCGAGCCCCGCCCTTGCCTTCTTCCGCCGCCTGGCCGCCCTGCCGGCCCTGTGGCGCGCCCGCATCGTCGCCCGCACCGAGATGCAGCGCCTGGACGACGACGCCCTGCACGATCTCGGCCTGCGCCGTGATCAGGTCGAGGCGATGCGGCGCAAGCCGTTCTGGCGGGAATGACGCGTCAGCCCGCCAGCCTCAACCAACTGCGAAGCGGCGGCGGTAGTCGCCCGGCGACAGCCCGACCATACGGCGGAACAGGCGCCTGAACGCAGCGCCGTCCTCGTAGCCGACCGTCCAGGCGATCCGGTCGATGGGCTGCCGGGTGGATTGCAGCAGGTCCCGCGCCCGCTCGATCCGCACGCGCTGGGCATACTCCGTGGGCTTCATCCCCGTCGCCGCCCTGTAGCGGCGCAGGAAGGTGCGCTCACCCAGGCCGGCCTGCCCCGCCATCTCCGCCACCGTGACCGCCCGGGCCCCGGTGGCCTGCAACCAATGCTGCACCTTCAGGATGGCCTCGTCGCCATGGCTCAGCCGTGGCAGGAACCCGTTGTAATGCCGCTGTTCGCGGCCGGCGGGATCCGCCAGAAGGAAGCGCGCGGCCTCCGCCGCCACCGCTCCGCCGAAAACACGCTCGGCCAGGCGCAGGCCGAGATCGACCCATGCCATCATCCCGCTGGCGGTGACGATGTCGCCGTCGTCGACGATCATCCTGTCGACGTCCAGCCTGATATCGGGGAAGCGCGCCCGGAAGGTTTCGGCAAAAGCCCAGTGGCTGGTCGCGGGCCGTCCGGACAACAGGCCGGTCTCCGCCAGGAGGAAGGTTCCGCCGCACACAGCCGCCAGCGTCGCGCCGCGGGCATGCTGTTCCGCCAGCCACCGCGCCAGGGGGATGGCCTCCGCCGCATCGACCGGCCCCGACAACCGCCCGGGCACGATCAGGATGCCCGGATCCCGCCCGGTGCCCGGATGGCCTTCGGGGCGCCGCTCGATCCGGCCGAACGCATCCGCACCCCACCAGGTGACAGACAGGGGGCGGCCGCCGCGCCCGACCGCGATGTCGCTGGCGACCTGCAGCAGGTCGTTCAACCCGTGCACTGTCGCCGCCTGGCATCCCGGATAGAGAACCAGCCCGGCTTCCTCCACGGTTTCGACAGGTCCCGGGGCCATCTGCAACGGCATCATGCTCTCTGTCAGTTTTGGCACGGAGATTGTCGGATCCGCCAATCCCGCAGGTGGCGGGGCCGCCCTATGGTTTCAACCGGGACAGCCGCCCGACGAGGACGCGGCGCGGCACGGATGCCAATGAAAGGAACGATCGTGACATCGGGCAACAACCGGCCGGACTGGCCGGCGACGGGGCAATTTCACCGCTTCACGCAGGGCGAGTTCGATATCACCGTCCTGAGCGACGGCCACATCACGGTGCCGATCGACCTGGTGATGCCCGACGGCACGCCGGCCGATCGTGCGGAGGTGCTGGCCGCGACCGGCGATCCCGCCGCCGGGCTGGTCAATTCCAAGACGAACATCCCGGTCCTGCGCCGGGGCCGCGACCTGATCCTCGTCGACATCGGCGCCGGCACCCGATACCAGCCGAGCGATGGCCGGCTGTCGGCCAATCTCAAAACCGCCGGCATCGATCCCGGGATGGTCACCAAGGTCGTGCTGACGCATGGCCATCCCGATCACGCCTGGGCGATGCTGGCCGAGGATGGGCGTCTGCGCTTTCCCGACGCCACCTATTATGTCGCCGCCGCGGAATGGGATTTCTGGATGGATCCCGACTACCGCACCGCCATGCCGGCCGAACTCCACCCCTTCGCCGAGGAGACGCGGCGGGACTTTGACGCCATCCGCGAACGGGTCGTGATGCTGAAGGCGGGCGACGACGTGGTGACCGGGCTGCGCGCGCTGGACACCGCCGGCCACACGCCGGGCCATATCTCGCTGGAGGTGGCGGGCGGCGAAGGGCTGATCATCACCGGGGACGTCGCCACCAACGAGATCGCGTCGTTCCGGTTTCCCGAGGCCAGGTTCGGCTACGACACGCTTCCGGACCTGGCGATCCAGACCCGGACAGGCCTGATGCGCCGCGCCACGGCGGACCGCATCAAACTGCTGGGATACCACTGGACCTATCCCGGCGTGGGCTTCGCCGAAACGCGCGGGGCGGGCTACCGCTACGTCCCCTCCTGACGCGGGGGCGCCGCGGCAGCTGACGGGAACAGGCTCCGCCGGTCCGTGCCGCTTCGCCGATGGCGGAAATGCATGCCGCTCAGGACGCGCCGGGGCAAAAGGCATCGGCGCCGCCGCGCGACGGTCCTATCATCCCGGCACGGTCGCCCTTCTCCGAATTGCACCGCCGGCCCGGCTGCCCTGCCGGGCCGGCGGCCGCATGCGCGCCCTCGCGGCCGGGGCGAACTGACAAGGGATGGGCAGATGAGGCGCGACCTTCAGATCAGGACCTCGGACGGAACCGCCAAGGCGGCGCTGTTCCACCCCGATGGCGCCGCCGCCACCGGCAAGGCGCTGCGCGGGGTCATCCTCTACATGGACGCGATGGGCCCGCGCGCGTCGCTGGCCGGCATGGCGCAGCGGCTGGCCGATGCGGGCCATGTCGTCCTGCTGCCGGATCTGTTCTACCGCTCGGGGGCGTATGGCCCCTTCACCGGCGCCTCCTTCGGCAACGAGACGGACCGTGCCCGGATCATGTCGATGGTGCGCGAGACCAGCCAGGAGATGACGCGGCGGGACACGGCTGCCTTCCTCGACGTGCTCGACGCGGAGAATGTGACGGGCCCAATCGGCACCGTCGGCTACTGCATGGGCGGCGGTCGCGCGCTGACGGCGGCAGCCGCCTATGCCGACCGGATCGGCGCGGCGGCGAGCTTCCATGGCGGCAACCTGGCCAGCGAGACGCCCGACAGCCCGCATCTTCTCGCCGGCCAGATCAAGGGCCGCGTCTATGTCGGCGTCGCCGGAGTCGACAACAGCTTCCCGCCGGAACAGTCGGCCCGGCTGGCCGAGGCCCTGCGGCTGGGCGGCGTCGACCACATCATCGAGAACTACGTCGGCATGGCGCATGGCTGGGCGGTGCCCGACCACAGCGTCTATGACGAGACCGGGGCCGAGCGGCACTGGAAGCGGCTGCTGACCGTCTTCGACGAGGCGCTGGCCTAGGCCGAACCCTGCCGGCGGCTAGGCCGCCGGCAGGGTCTCCGGCGCGGCCTCGGCCTCCGCGGCGGCAGCGAACAGCCAGTCGCGGAAGGCCCGCACCAGCGGCCGGTTAAGCGCGCCGGGCGGCGCCACGAAGTAATAGGCATAGTCGCTCTTCAGGTGGTCGCTCGCCAGCGAGTGCCAGAACGGCCGCACCAGCCGGCCGGCGCGCAGATCGTCCATGACCAGCACCCGCTGCGCCAGCGCCACGCCCTGGCCTTCGATCGCCATCTGGATCAGCAGCGCCGAATCCTGCGTCCTGGGGCCGCGAACCCAGCCCAGCTCCTCCATCCCTGCCGCCCGCAGCCAGTGCTTCCACTGCACCAGCGTCTCGTCATGCAGCAGGCGGAAGCGGCGCAGATCCTCCAACCCCGACAGGCCGGCCGCGACCAGGTCCGGGCTGCACACCGGGAAGGTGTCCTCGGAGAACAGCTTTTCCGCCACCACCCCGTCCCAGGCGCCGCTGCCGAAGCGGATGGCGCAGTCGACCCTGTCGCGGCTGAAATCGATCAGCCGGGATTCGGCGTCGAGATTGACGTCGATCTCCGGCTGCTGCTCGTGAAAGGACGGGATCCGCGACACCAGCCATTTGCGGATGAAAGACGGAATCGCCGACACGGTGAGAATGCCGGAATGCGGCGGCGGCCGGATCCGGGCCGTGGCGTCGGCGATGGCGTCGAAGGCGTCGCGCAGCACCGGCAGGTAGGCGCGGCCGATCTCGGTCAGTTCCAGCCCGCCTTCGGTGCGGTCGAACAACTTGGCGCCCAGCCAATCCTCCAGCCGGCGGACCTGCTGGCTGACGGCGGCCTGGGTCACGGCCAGCTCCTCCGCCGCGCGGGTGAAGCTCTCATGGCGGGCCGAAGCCTCGAAGGCGCGGATGCCGTTCAGCGGCGGCAGGCGGCGGCGCGTGGCCATGGTCATTCCCCTCCTCGGGACCGGGTCCGATAGATTCTCTTATCCCCGGCACGAGAATATCCTGTTTGCGGTTTGTTCTCCAGAATCCGATCTTGCAGGTGTTCCCGACGAACCCCCGCCGGAAAGGGACATGAAATGACCACCGCCGCACGCACCGCCACGATCCAGCCCCGCACCAGCCTGCCTCAGCGCCGCGCCGGGCTGTGGGCGACGGTCAAGGCCACCGCGACCGTCCTGGTCGGCCGCCGCGGCGCCAGGCTGCCGGTCGACCGGCTGGACGACCACATGCTGCGCGATGTCGGCATCGACCTGCCGGCCGCCCCTACCGATCCGCGCGACCTGATCCTGCGCCTGTGACCTGAGGGCCCGCCCCTGTCACGCCGGTCACACACGGCCCGATGGCGGATGGGCTAAGCCCTCCGCCCATCGGACACTGCGATGGAGACCATCATGACCATGACCCACGGACATCTGAACTCGGCCACGAAAAACGCTGCCGCCAACACCCCGGCAGGCGGCACCGGCCGCCTCTGGACTGCCGCGATCGAGCCGGTCGCCCGGCATTTCGCCACCTGGTCCTACCGGCGCCGCAGCCGGCAGCATCTGCAGGCGATGGACGACCACATGCTGAGCGACATCGGCCTGTCGCGCGACGAGGCGCTCGACGAAGGGCAGAAGCCCTTCTGGCGTGCATGACAGGACAGCCCGCAGCGTTCTTGCCAAGGCCCTGCGGGCCGGTTAAACCGCGGGCATGCAAGCCGCCGTCATCGTCTTCCCGGGATCGAACGCCGACCGAGACCTCGCCGTGGCACTCTCCCACGCGACCGGACGGCCGACCCACATGGTCTGGCACCGCGAAACCGAGCTGCCACCGACCGACCTGATCGCCATTCCCGGGGGGTTCTCCTATGGAGACTACCTCCGCTCCGGAGCCATGGCCGCGCAATCGCCGGTCATGGGGGCGATCCGCCAGGCCGTCGCCCGCGGGGTGCCGACCGTCGGCATCTGCAACGGCTTCCAGATCCTGACCGAGGCGGGGCTGCTGCCCGGTGCACTGATGCGCAACGCCGGCCTGACCTTCGTGTCGCGCACCGTGTCGATGCGGGTCGAGACCTCGAACAGCCCGTTCACCCGCGGCTACAATGCCGGGCAGACGGTGCGCATCCCGATCCAGCATCACGACGGCTGCTATTTCGCCGATCCGGACACGCTGAAACGGCTGGAGGACGAAGACCGCGTTGCCTTCCGCTACATCGCGGACCAGGACGGCCGCGGCAACCCGAATGGCAGCCTGAACGACATCGCCGGCATCCTGTCCGAGAACCGGCGGGTGCTCGGCATGATGCCCCACCCCGAGCGTGCATCGGAGCCGGAACACGGCAACACCGACGGCCGCGCCCTGTTCGAAGGCCTGGTGCAGATCCTGTCATGACCACGCGCGCGCTTCCCCCCGAGCCCGAGGTCACGCAGGCGCTGGCGGCCGAATACGGCCTGACCGCCGATGAATTCGCGCTGACCCAGACCATCATGGGCCGGATGCCGACGCTGACCGAGCTGGGCATCTTCTCGGTGATGTGGTCGGAGCACTGCTCCTACAAATCCTCGCGCCGCTGGCTCAAGCAGCTGCCGACCACGGCACCCTGGGTGATCTGCGGCCCCGGCGAGAATGCCGGCGTGATCGACATCGGCGACGGCCAGGCCGCCATCTTCAAGATGGAAAGCCACAACCACCCGAGCTTCATCGAGCCCTACCAAGGTGCGGCGACTGGCGTCGGCGGCATCCTGCGCGACGTCTTCACCATGGGCGCGCGGCCGGTGGCCAACCTGAACGCGCTGCGCTTCGGCAGCCCGGACCACGCCAAGACCCGGCACCTGGTGGCCGGCGTCGTCTCCGGCATCGGCGGCTACGGCAATTGCGTCGGCGTGCCGACGGTGGGCGGCGAGACCAACTTCCACGCCTCCTACAACGGCAACATCCTGGTCAACGCCATGACCGTGGGCGTGGCCAACACCGACAAGATCTTTTATTCGGCCGCCGGCGGCATCGGCAACCCGGTGGTCTATGTCGGCTCCAAGACCGGGCGAGACGGCATCCACGGCGCCACCATGGCGTCGGCCGAATTCGACGACGCCTCGGACGAGAAGCGCCCGACCGTGCAGGTCGGCGACCCCTTCACCGAGAAGCTGCTGATCGAAGCCTGCCTGGAGCTGATGGCGACCGACGCCATCGTCGCGATCCAGGACATGGGCGCGGCCGGCCTGACCTCCTCCTCGGTCGAGATGGCGAGCAAGGGCGGCTGCGGCATCGAGCTGGATCTCGACCATGTGCCGCAGCGCGAGACCAACATGGTCCCGTACGAGATCATGCTGTCGGAAAGCCAGGAGCGGATGCTGATGGTGCTGAAGCCCGGCCGCGAGGCCGAGGCCGAGGCGATCTTCCGCAAATGGGAGCTGGATTTCGCCGTGATCGGCCGGGTCACCGACACCGGCCGCATGGTGCTGAAGATGTATGGCCGCACCTGGGCCGACATGCCGGTGGCGGAGCTGGTCGACGCCTCGCCGAACTACGCCCGGCCGTGGGAGCCGACGCCGAAGCAGCCGGAGATCGCCGCCGCGACCCTACCGCTGCCGGAAGCGCCCGAGGCGGTGCTGAAGCGCATGCTCGCCTGCCCCGACCTCGCCTCCAAGCGCTGGATCTGGGAGCAGTATGACAGCCGGGTCGGCGCCGACACCGTCGCCCTGTCCGGCGAGGCCGATGCCGCGCTGGTGCGGGTGCACGGCACCGGCAAATTGCTGGCCATCACCACCGACTGCACGCCGCGGTACTGCCTTGCCGACCCGGAGCGGGGCGGCGCCCAGGCCGTCGCCGAAGCTTGGCGGAATCTCACCGCCACAGGGGCCAGGCCGCTGGCGATCACCGACAACATGAACTTCGGCAACCCGCAGAAACCGCGGATCATGGGCCAGTTCGTCGGCTGCATCCAGGGCATGATCGCCGCCTGCCAAGCGCTTGATTTTCCGGTCGTTTCCGGCAATGTTTCGCTCTACAACGAAACCTCCGGTGAAGGCATCCTGCCGACCCCGGCGATCGGCGGCGTCGGCCTGATCGAGGCCGGTGGGCGCTACGTCAAGCTCGGCTTCAAGGCCGCGGGCGATGCCATTGTCCTGATTGGTGAAACCCAGGGCCATCTCGGCACGTCGCTGTACGCCCGCGAGATCCATGGCCGTGAGGACGGCGCGCCGCCGCCGGTCGATCTCGCCGCCGAGCGCCGCAACGGCGACCTGGTGCGGGCCCTGATCCAGGACGGCACGGTCACCGCCTGCCACGACCTGGCCGATGGCGGCCTCTATGTCGCCCTGGCCGAGATGGCGATGACCGGCCGGATCGGCGCCGAGATCGACTTGGCCGCCGAGGCGGGCGCGCTGTTCGGCGAGGACCAGGGCCGCTACCTCCTGACCACGGGGGATGGCGAGGCGGTGCTTGCGCAGGCCCGGGCGGCCGGGGTCCCGGCGCGGATTATCGGCACCACCGGCGGCGACCTGTTGAAGCGCCGGGATGGTGGGGCCATATCGGTAAGCGAGCTGCGGGCCGCCAACGAGGCGTGGCTGCCCGATTATATGACTGGCATCATCCAGGCTGGAGACGCATAGATGGCGATGGAGCCGGCGGAAATCGTCCGCCTGATCAAGGATGGCCTGCCGGGCGCCGAGGTGCGGATCGAGGATCTGCGCGGCGATGGCGACCATTACGCCGCCTATGTCACCAGCGCCGCCTTCACCGGCAAAAGCCGCGTGCAGCAGCATCAGATGGTCTATCAGGCCCTGGGTGGCCGGATGGGCAACGAGCTGCATGCGCTGATGCTGCACACCACCGCCGCCGCCGAAGCCTGACCCTCCGACAAGCGAGTTCCCCCATGGACAATCCTGTCTTCGAGCGCATCAAGAGCGACATCGCCAGCAACGACGTCGTCGTCTACATGAAGGGCACGCCCGTGTTCCCGCAGTGCGGCTTCTCCGCCGCCGTGGTGCAGGTGCTGACCCATATCGGCGTCCCGTTCAAGGGCATCGACATCCTGACCGATCCCGGCCTGCGCCAGGGCGTCAAGGAATACTCGAACTGGCCGACCATTCCGCAGGTCTACGTCAAGGGCGAGTTCGTCGGCGGCTGCGACATCGTCCGCGAGATGTTCCAGACCGGCGAGTTGCAGGAGTTGCTCGAGACCAAGGGCGTCGCGGTCGCCGCCCAGGGCTGACGCCCGGCACCACGACAACCGATCCAGCCAGTCCAATGCCCGCCCCTCCCGGGGCGGGCATTGTCGTATCGGCCGGCCCTACAGGACGAAATCGGAGGCCTGCAGGCTGGACGTCTGGTTGAGGACGATCTGGAAGTCGGCCACGTGGTCGCCATTGATGTCGCCTTCGACGATCACGGCACTGCCGGAGGCCTGGTATCGCACCTGCCCCGCCGCCGAGAAGGCGGAACTGCCGATGAAGCTGAAGGCCTGGTCGCCGGCAACTCCGGAATTGGCATCGATCGCGGACAGGTCGATGCGATCACCCTGGGCATGGCTGAAATCGGCGATCGTGTCGCGCCCCGCCGCGCCCGCCGCGGACTGAGCGGCATCGGAGAAGACAAAACGGTCCGCGCCGGCGAGGCCGGTCAGCACATCCTTGCCGGACCAGCCGTTCAGCACATTGGCGAGGATGTTGCCGGTGATGGTGTCTCCGCCGGTCGAGCCGGTAACGTTCTCGATGCCGAAATAGGTATCGCCCGCGGCGTTGCCGCCGCTGCCCTGCTGGGTGTTGAGGTTGACGATGATGGCGGCGGCGCCGTCGGTGTAGCTGATGGTGTCGACGCCGGCGCCGCCATCGAGGCGGTCGGCCCCTGCGCCGCCGCGGAGCAGGTCGCTGCCGTCTTCACCGTAGAGGGAATCATTGCCGTCACCGCCGGTCAGCACGTCGGTGCCGACTCCGCCCCGGAGGGTGTCGTTGCCGGTATCGCCGGAAATCGTGTCGTTGCCGCCCAGGCCGGAGAGCGTGTCATTGCCGGCACCGCCCTGCAGGGTGTTGGCATCGTCACTGCCGGTGAGACTGTCGGCAAAGGCTGAACCGATGACGGATTCGATCGAAACCAGATGGTCGCCGGTCGCGTCGCCGCCTGATGCGGCACCGGTGGAAAGATCGATCACCACGCCGCTGGCGCTGGTACTGTAGGTGATGGTGTCGGTGTCGTCCCCGCCATCCAGCCAATCGGCCCCGGCACCACCCGAGAGCGTGTCGTTGCCAAGGCCGCCATAGAGGCTGTCGGCGCCACCGGCGCCGGAAATCGTGTCGTTGCCGGCATCGCCATAGAGGGTCTCGGTGTCGGCCGACCCGACCAGGGTGTCGTTGCCGTCGCCGCCGGAGCCGTAGTCGCTGCCCCCGCCGCCCGTCTCGATCCGGTCGTCGCCAATTCCGCCATACATGTAGTCGGTGCCGAGCCCGCCGCGGAGAGTGTCGTTGCCATTCTCGCCATAGAGGCTGTCATTGCCATCCACGCCGGTCAGGGTGTCCGTGCCGTCGCCGCCATGGAGGCTGTCGTTGCCGGCCGCCCCGTTCAGGGCGTCGGTGCCGCCATAGCCATAGATCGTATCGGCCCCGCCTGCCCCTGTGACGGTGTCGTTGCCCGACCCGGCATAATAGGTCATCAGCTCCATGTTGATCGCCTGGCTGCCGTCGCTGCCGGCGGCACCGTTCAGGGTGAAGCTGACCCCTGTTGTGGCGGCGCTGTGGTCGACATACAGCGTGTCGGTGCCGGCGCCGCCATCGACGATGTCGACCCCGAGGCCGGTGGCGATGTAGTCGTCGCCGTCGCCGCCATTAACGGTGTCATTGCCGTCGCCGCCATAGAGCGTGTCGTTGCCGGCCGCCCCGGTGATGCTGTCGTTGCCGGCGTCGCCATAGAGGGTCTCGGCATCCGCCGATCCGACCAGGGTGTCGGTGCCGTCGCCGCCGGAGCCGTAGTCGCTGCCGCCACCCCCGGTCTCGATCCGGTCGTCGCCAAGTCCGCCATACATGTAGTCGGTGCCGAGGCCGCCGCGGAGGATGTCGTTGCCATCCTCGCCATAGAGGCTGTCATTGCCGTCCCCGCCGGTCAGCGTGTCGGTGCCGAGGCCGCCATGGAGGGTGTCGTTGCCGCCCGCGCCATTCAGGGCATCGGTGCCGGCATAGCCGTAGATCGTGTCGGCCCCTGCGGCACCGGTGATGGTGTCGTTGCCCGACCCGGCATAGTAGCTCATCGACTCCATGTTGATCGCCCGGCTGCCGTCGCTACCGGCGGCGCCGTTCAGGGTGAAGCTGACCCCTGTCGTGGCGGCGCTGTGGTCGACATAGAGCGTGTCGGTGCCGACACCGCCATCGACGATGTCGACCCCGATGCCGGTGGCGATGTAATCGTCGCCGTCGCCACCGTTCAGCGTGTCGTTGCCGTCGCGGCCGTAAAGCGTGTCATTGCCGATGCCGCCGCTGAGAACATCGTTGCCGGCCATGCCGTCGATGGTGTCGTCGCTGGTGGTGCCGACCAAAGTATCGTTACCGGCAGTGCCGGGTATGTAAGCCATGATGAAGCCCCCTTCGGTTCCAATCGCAGGTTGCGCCCAGCCTGCGGCAAAACTATGCCCGCCACATCAGCCGAACGGGGGACGCGCAACCGCGAGCAACGCTGTAGGCTGGTGGGTCGCCTTCGGCGTGTCCGTCATGCCGGGCAATGACATCCGGGCTGACGTGCCGTCATGCCGGGGCTGTGACCCAGGCATGACGAGGAGAGCGGCCCTGCCGCCGCCGGTTCGGTCCAGAATGGCGGCAAGGATGCCGCACCCATCTGCATGGGGAGCGGCCGATAATCTCAGGAGGGGAAGGCCCGTGTCAGCAGCCGAGAACGATCGGGCCGCTTCCGCATTTGCGTCTCACGTCCCCCCAGACCTGGCCGACGACCTTCTGATCGACGCCGAGGTCGACGAGATGCCGCCACCCACCCGGCTGAAGGCCGGCTGGCTGCTGGTGACCAGCCTGGTGCTGATCGCGATCAACCTGCGCCCGGCGCTGTCGAGCCTGGGCCCCGTCCTGAAGGAAATCATCGCCGACACCGGCCTGTCCGCCGGCGGCGCCAGCCTGCTGACCACCGCCCCGGTGGTGTGCCTTGGCCTGTTCGGCGTGCTGGCGCCGCGGATCAGCCGCCGGCTGGGCACCGAGCGGGCGGTGCTGGCGCTGCTGCTGGTGCTGGCGCTGGGCACCGCGCTGCGCGGCCTGGGCACGCCGCTGGCGCTGCTGGTGGGCGCCATCCTTGCCGGGGCCGGCATCGGCGTGACCAACGTGCTGTTGCCCGGCATCGTCAAGCGCGACTTCCCGGACCATGCGGCGCTGATGACCGGCGTCTACACCATGGCGCTGTGCGCCGGCGCCGCCATGGCCGCCGGCGCGACCCTGCCGATCGCCCGGGCTGCCGGCGGCTCCTGGGCCGCGGCCCTGGCATTCTGGACGATCCCCGTCGTGATCGCCGCGGCGGTGTGGCTGACCCAGATCCCGCGCCGCCACGGCCAGGCCGTCCAGGCCGGCTTCACCGTGCGGGGACTATGGAGCAGCCCGCTGGCTTGGCAGGTGACGCTGTTCATGGGGCTGCAATCCTCGCTCGCCTACACCGTGTTCGGCTGGCTGGTGCCGATCCTGCGCGATCGTGGCGTCGACGGAGTCGCCGCCGGGATCATGGTGTCGGTCTCGATCCTGATCCAGGTCGGCGCCGCCCTGGTGGCGCCGTCGTTGGCGACGCGCGGCCGCGACCAGCGCCTGGCCACGCTGCTGTGCATGGTGTTCTCGGTCGCCGGGCTGTGGGGCTGCCTGTTCGCGCCGCTCAGCACGGTCTGGCTCTGGGTCGTGCTGCTGGGCATCGGCCAGGGCGCCGCCTTCGCCGTGGCGATCACCCTGATCGTGCTGCGCACCAAGGATGCCCACGCCGCCGCCCACCTGTCGGCGATGTCCCAGGGCGTCGGCTACACCCTGGCCTCCGGCGGGCCGCTGCTGACCGGGCTGCTGCACGACTGGACCGGCGGCTGGACCGCGGCCGGCTTCCTGGTGCTGGCGATCGGCACCGTCGCCGCCCTGGCCGGCCAGGGCGCCGGCCGCGACCGCCAGGTCCCCGCGGTCACCGTCCGGCGCTGAGCCAGTCAAAACAAAAAGGGGCGCCCGCGGCCGCCCCTTCTGTTCGGTCAGCCGGCTGGATCAGCGGCTGTAGAACTCGACCACCAGGTTCGGTTCCATCTGGACCGGATACGGCACGTCGGCCAGGGCCGGGGTGCGGATCAGCTTGCCCTTGAGGGAGCCGTGGTCGACGTCGAGATAATCCGGCACGTCGCGCTCGGAGGACGAGATGGCGCCGAGGATGACCGGCAGCTCGCGCGACTTCTCCTTGACCTCGATCACGTCGTTGTCCTTGACCTGGTACGACGGGATGTTCAGGCGCTTGCCGTTGACCAGGATGTGACCGTGGTTGACGATCTGGCGCGCGGCGAAGACGGTCGGCACGAACTTCATGCGGTAGATGACGGTGTCGAGGCGGCGCTCGAGCAGGCCGATCAGGTTCTCACCGGTATCGCCCTTGCGGCGCACGGCCTCGTCGAACAGGCGGCGGAACTGCTTCTCGCCGATGTTGCCGTAATAGCCCTTCAGCTTCTGCTTGGACATCAGCTGCGTGCCGAAATCGGTCGGCTTCTTGCGCCGCTGGCCATGCTGGCCCGGGCCGTATTCGCGGTTGTTCAGGGGGCTCTTCGGACGACCCCAGAGATTGACGCCAAGGCGGCGGTCGATCTTGTGCTTGGAATTCTGGCGCTTGCTCACGCGCGAGATCCTTCTGTCTTCGTGTTGTCCCGGTAGGCCCTGCCCAAAGGCAGTGCGGGGCGCCGGCTCATGCACCGGACCCACGTTCCCAGGAATGGAAGCGGTGAAAGACGCGATTTCCCGGGCATTGTCAAGCCTTGAGGCCCTTGAAGCCCGCCTGGACGCCGCATCCGCCGCGGCGCGACTATGCCCATTGGCCGGACGGCACTCAAGACACATCTTTCGATATATCTTGAAACCGATCTCAGAGAGACCTATCTTTCGATATATCGAACATGAAGGAGTTCATTCGATGTTTGGCATGAGAGGCCATCGCGGGCATCGCGGCGAGTGTGGTGACGGCATGTCGGCCGGGGGCCGCGGTCGCCGCGGAATGTTCGGCCATCACGGTTTCGGCGAGGGCGGCGGGCGCGGCTTCGGCGGCGGCGACATGATGCGCGCCGGGCGGATGCTGGCCCAGGGCGATTTGCGCCTGCTGGCCCTGACCCTGATCGCGGAACAGCCGCGCCACGGCTATGAGATCATCAAGCTGGTCGAGGAAAAGACCGGCGGCTGGTACAGCCCGAGCCCCGGCGTGGTGTATCCCACCCTGACCTTCCTGGAGGAGGCCGGCTACGTCACGGTCGAGACCGAGGGCACCAAGAAGCTCTACACCATCACCATCGAGGGGCGGGCCTATATCGAGGAAAACCGCACCATCGTCGACGCCATCGTCGGCCGCCTGTTCGCCATCGGCGAGAAGATGAGCCGGATGAACCGGGCCTTCGGCGGCGAGCGCGAGCGGTCGAGCCGGATGCCGTCCCTGGTGATCGCGGCACTGGACAACCTGCGCGAGGCGACGGGGCAGAAGCTGGAATCCGATATCGAGGCCGAGACCCGGATCGTCGAGATCCTGGCCCGGGCCGCGGCCGAGATCCGGCGCGGCTGAGGGTGACGGCGTGAGCCCCGCCCCTGCCCTATCGGCAGCAAGCTTGCCCAGCGTCGCAAAGCTGCGCGACGCCGGGCTGCGGCCGACCCGGCCGCGCCGGGTGCTGCTGGCCGTGCTGGCCGAGGCCGAAGGCGCGCTCGATGCCCAGGAGATCCTGGGCCGGGCGCGCCGGCTGGATCCCCGTATCAGCCTGGCCACCGTCTACCGCTTCCTGGCTGCGCTGCGCCGCACCGGCGCCCGCGGCTGGTGGAACGACACGACGCGGCGCGCGGGCTGGCCGCCAGCCGAGCCGACCCGGCCGCTCGAGACGCTGACCCTGGGCGACGTCCAACTGCGCGCCGCCCTGGCGGATGTGCTGCGCCAGTTCGGCTATCACCTGCTCCGCGGGCGGGTCGAACTGGTGGTCGAGAAGCTGCACCCCGACGCGCCCCTGGCCGACCCGGCCTGGCACGGGCAAGCGTAGGGTCCGGGCCACCTTCCGTTCAGGGCCCTTCGCCGCGCTTTGAGGGGCCACCAGAAAGCCGGGACGTATTTTGCACCAGACCGTCCACGATGACCCTGATCTTGGCCGGCAGGGTCTTTGTCCGCGGCCAAAGCAGGTTGATCGGCACCTCCCCGCCTGACATCCCGTCGAGGACGGTCAGCAGCCTGCCATCCCGGATGTCATCCTGAACCATCCATAGGGGAAGCTGCGCCAGGCCCTGCCCTGCCCTCACAGCCCCCTGCATCATCTCGAAATCCTGGATTTCATGTCTGACGGAAATAGCCGGCCGCGCCATCGAACCATCCGGCTGTTTCAGCAACCAGGGAACGCGACTTCCTTGCCGTCGCCCGACGATGCAATCGTGGCCTTCGAGATCGGCCAGGGACCCGGGAACGCCGCGTTTGGCGATATATCCCGGCGCGCCGACGATCACCGAGTGCTGGATTCCAATCTGACGTGCGAGCAACTCGGCCGTGTCGTCGAGATGGCCAATCCGCACCACGAGGTCGATGTTTTCGCCGATAAGGTCGACCCGCCGGTCCGTAAAGCTCACGTTGAGACGCAGCGCCGGGTAGCGTTCAGCCAAGTCGAACAGCACCGGCATCACAAGCAGCCGGCCGAACGCTGTCGGCAGGTCGATCCGCACGTCGCCACAGGGCGTGTCGCGGGCGAGGACGAGTTCGCTCTCGCCGCGATCGAGTTCGGCGAGCGCCGTAACACAATGTTCGAGCCAGGCCTCTCCCGCCGGCGTCAGGATCAGACGGCGTGTCGTCCGGTGCAGCAGCTTGGCGCCCAACCGCGCCTCGAGCCGCGACACCGCCCGCCCGACCGCGGACTTGGTCAGGCCAAGCTCGACGGCAGCCGCGGTGAAACTCCCCGATCGCGTCGCGGCGACGAACTCCGCAATACCGTCAAAGCGTGTGTCCATCCGCTCTTTGTAGCCTCAGACACAACAATAAGTCGATCCACGGCCATCTAATAGGGACCCATCATCGGAATTAGATCAAGCGCGGCACCAAATCTTTTCCCCGATGAATGGAGCTGCCGCTATGCCGTCGCTGTTCGACCCCTATGATCTCGGCCCTCTTCCACTCAAGAACCGCATTGTCATGGCGCCGATGGAGCGATCGCGCGCGAGAAACCGGGACTGGGCCCCGGACGCGAACACGGCGCGCTATTTCGCGCAGCGCGCGGGCGCCGGGCTTATCATTACAGGCAGCATCGCCATCAGCGAATGGGCACGCACCTGGGCGTTCGAGCCGGGCCTCTACACGCCGGCCCAGATCGATTCGTGGCGCCATGTGGCCAACGAGGTTCATGACCATGGCGGGGTGATCTTCGGGCAGCTTCGGCATGGCGGCCGCGCCAGCCATTTCTCGCATCAGCCGAACGGCCAGGCGACCGTCAGCTCCACCGACGCGGGCGCGACGAAGGCAATCGCCATGGCCTTCGACAAGGACGGACTGCCGGCCTTCCTCGTGCAGAGCAAGCCGCGCGCCTTGCGGACCGAAGAGGTCCCGCAGATCGTCGGCGAGTTCGCCCGGGCGGCGCGCCACGCCCGGGAGGCCGGGCTGGACGGTGTCGAGATCCATGCCGCCAACGGTTATCTTCATGACCAGTTCATCAACGGCGCGCTCAACACCCGCGACGACCGCTACGGCGGCTCGATCGAGAACCGCATTCGCTTCACGCTGGAGACGGTCGATGCGGTGATCAGCGCCATCGGCAGGGAGCGCACGGGGATCCGGCTGTCACCCTTCGGCCGCTACAATGAGATGCCGGCATTCGAAGGCGAGGCCGCGACCTATCTGACACTCGCGGCCGAACTCTCCAGGCGCAACGTCGCCTATCTGCACGTCAGCGACCAAACCCGATGGGTGGACGATGTCTCCATTCCGGAGAATTTTCTCCGATCGTTTCGCAACGCCTTCCGAGGGCCTCTGATCCTCGCCGGCGGCTACCTCAAGGACAACGGGCAGGCCGCCATCGATGCGGGCGTGGCCGATCTGATCGGGATCGGGAAACCCTTCCTGGCAAACCCCGACCTGGTCGAACGGCTGCGCAATGACTGGCCGCTCAACACATGGAATTCCGAGACGTTCTATACGGATGGCCCGGCCGGATACATCGACTATCCCCGCCATGCGGATGAACCCGCACCGGGATCGGCCTGACCTCGGAACGGCCTATTCGCCGCCGGACTCTTTCTTCTGGCCCGACAGGGCGACGATGATGCCGTGCAGGGTCCGGACCTCCTGCGTCGAGAGCTGGGCGCGCTGCAGGAAGGCGCGGATGTTGCGCTGCATGCTCGGCCGCTTTTCCGGCACCCGGAAGAAGTTGCGGGAGTCGAGCACCTGTTCCAGATGCTCGAACATGTTGATCAGCTGGTCCTTGGTCGCCGCCGGGGTGTCGTCCTCATAGGTCATCTGCCGGCCCGGCGTCGCGTCGCCGGCGGTGAACCATTCATAGGACAGCAGCAGCACGGCCTGGGCCAGGTTCAGCGAGGAGAAGGCCGGGTTCAGCGGCACGTTGACCACCGCATCGG
The DNA here is from genome assembly GCF_057815775.1 of Inquilinus sp. Lineage (NCBI taxonomy): Bacteria > Pseudomonadati > Pseudomonadota > Alphaproteobacteria > Rhodospirillales > Rhodospirillaceae > Inquilinus > Inquilinus sp. Next base: position 21,753 of record NZ_JBYRFX010000217.1, on the reverse strand, counting down.
CCAAGGCGACGTCGTCATTGGTCATGCCGGCCCGTTCCGGCCCGAACAGGATGCCGCAATCGGCGCCGGCGGCGTGGTGCGCCCGCATCTCCTCCGCCGCCCGGCGCGGCGTCACCACCGGCTTCAGCTGGTCGCGCAGCCGCGCCGTGGTGGCGTAGACGGCGGTCAGGCCGGCGATCGCATCCTCGGTCCGTTCGAACACCCGAACGTGGTCCAGCACGGCGTCGGCGCCCGACGCGGTCGGCACCGCCCTGGGGTTCGGCCAGCCGTCGCGCGGCCGCACCAGCCGCAGATCGGTCAGGCCGCAATTCAGCATCGCCCGCGCCGCGGTGCCGATGTTCTCGCCCATCTGCGGCTCGATCAGGATGATCGCCGGGCCGCCGGTGCGCGGGGTCTGGGTCTGGTCGGTGCCGGCCATCAGCGAATCGCCTCGGTGCCCGAGCGCAGCAGCTTGTAGGTGAAGCTGTCGCCCAGCGCCTCGAACGAGGCATCGATGATGTTGGTCGAGACCCCGATGGTCGACCAGCGGGTGCCGTCGGCATCCTCGGTCTCGATCATCACCCGCGGCATGGCGCCGGTGCCGTCATTGGAGCGGAGGATGCGGACCTTGAAGTCGACCAGCCGCAGCGGCTGCAGCGCCGGATAGGCCGGCTCCAGCGCCTTGCGCATGGCGTTGTCGAGCGCGTTCACCGGGCCGTTGCCGAACGAGACCTCATGCAGGGTCTGGTCGCCGACCCGCACCAGCACCGTAGCTTCCGATTCCTGGACGATCTCGCCGCGGGCGTTGAACCGCCGCTCATCGACCACGGTGAAGCGTTCCATGGTGAAGAAGGACGGCACCTGGCCCAGCATACGGCGCGCCATCAGCTCGAAGCTGGCGGAGGCGGTGTCGTAGGAATAGCCCTCGAATTCGCGCTGCTTCACCAGGTCGACCAGCCGCTCGACATTGCGGTCCTTCGGGTCGATCGGCACACCGATCTCGGCGAAGCGCGCCAGGATGTTGGCCCGCCCGGCCTGGTCGGAGACCACGAGGTGGCGGCGATTGCCGACCCGCTCTGGCGCGACATGCTCGTAGGAGCGCGGATCCTTGGCGATGGCGGACACGTGCAGCCCGCCCTTATGGGCGAAGGCCCGGCCGCCGACATAGGGCGCGCTGGATTGCGGCACGCGATCCAGCCGCTCGTCGAACCAGTGGCTGAGATCGGTGAGCGAGGCCAGGCCGGCCTCCGTCACGCCGGTCTCGAAGCCCATCTTCAGCACCAGGGTCGGGATCAGGGTGATCAGGTTGGCATTGCCACAGCGCTCGCCCAGGCCGTTCAGCGTGCCCTGCACCTGGCGCACCCCGGCGCGCACCGCGGCCAGCGTGTTGGCCACGGTATTGCCGGTGTCGTCATGGGTGTGGATGCCCAGCCGGTCGCCCGGGATGTGGCGGGCCACGGCCGTGACAATCTCGCTCACCTCATGCGGCAGGGTGCCGCCATTGGTGTCGCACAGCACCACCCAGCGGGCGCCGGCCTCGAACGCCGCCTTGGCACAGGCCAGGGCATAGTCCGGATTGGCCTTGTAGCCGTCGAAGAAATGCTCGCAGTCGAAGCCGACCTCACGGCCGCGCCCGACCACCTCGGCGACGCTGTCACCGATCAGCACGACATTCTCGTCGCGCGGGATGCCCAGCGCGACGTCGACATGGAAATCCCAGGTCTTGCCGACCAGCGAGATCGCCTTCACGTCGCTGTTCAGCAGCGCCGACAGGCCGGGATCGTTGGCGGCGCTGCGCCCCGGCCGCCGGGTCATGCCGAAGGCGGTGAAGATGGCGCGGTCGAGCTTCGGCGGTGCCGCGAACAGCGCGTCGTCGGTCGGGTTGGCCCCCGGCCAGCCGGCCTCGACATAATCGATGCCCAGCGCGTCGAGCCGCTTGGCGATGGCGATCTTGTCGGCGACCGAGAAGTCGACGCCCTGGGTCTGCGCCCCGTCGCGCAGCGTGGTGTCGAACAGCCAGATCCGCTCGGTCATGACGGCCTCACCACTCCCGCCGCCACAGGGTACGGTCGGGCTTGTCCTCCAGCGCGATGCCGGCGGCGACCAGCTGGTCGCGCAGCCGGTCGGCCTCGGCGAAGTTCTTCGCCGCCCGCGCCGCCCGGCGATCGGCCACCAGCGCCTCGATCTCGGCGTCGGTCAGGCCGGACGCGGCCTTGGGCTGCCAGCGGAACCACTCCTCCGGCGCCTGCTCCAGCAGACCCAGCAGCGCGCCGCCCGCCAGCAACTCGGCCTTGAGCCGGGCCTGCTCGGCGGGTTCGGTCGCCTTGTTCAGCTCGCCCACGGTCTCGTGCAGTGCCGCCAGGGCCTGCGGCGTGTTGAGGTCGTCCTCCAGCGCCGCCAGCAGTGCGGCGGGCGCCTTGCCCGGCTCGGCAGCAATGGTCCCGACGGCGCGCAGCGCGCCATAGAACCGGTCGAGCGCCGCCCGCGCCTGGCGCACCCCTTCCTTGGTGAAGTCGATGGGCTGGCGGTAATGGCCCGACAGCAGGGCGTAGCGCAGCGCCTCTCCCGGGAACTCCCCCAGCAGCTCATGCGGCGTGTAGAAGTTGCCGAGCGACTTCGACATCTTCTGGCCTTCGACCTGCAGGAAGCCGTTGTGCAGCCAGATATTCGCCATCACAGGCGTGCCATGGGCGCAGCGGCTCTGCGCGATTTCGTTCTCGTGATGCGGGAAGACGAGGTCGATGCCGCCGGCATGGATGTCGAACACGTCGCCAAGATGGGCGGCGGCCATGGCCGAGCATTCGATGTGCCAGCCCGGCCGGCCGCGGCCCCACGGGCTGTCCCAGCCCGGCTGTTCGTCGGTCGACGGCTTCCACAGGATGAAATCGGCCGGGTCGCGCTTGTACGGCGCGACCTCGACCCGGGCGCCGTCAATCTGTTCGTCGCGGTTGCGGCGCGACAGCTGACCGTATTCCGGCATCGACGGCACGTTGAACAACACATGCCCGTCGGCGGCATAGGCATGGCCGTTGCCGACCAGCGTGCCGATCATCGCGACCATCTGCGGGATATGCTCGGTGGCGCGCGGCTGGACGTCGGGCGGCAAAGCCCCCAGCGCCGCCATGTCCTCGGCAAAGACCTGGCCGGTGCGCTGCGTCAGCTCGCCGATCGGCTCGTTGTTCGCCGCCGCCCGCTCGATGATCTTGTCATCGATGTCGGTGATGTTGCGGGCATAGGTCACCCGCGGATACAGCGACCGCAGCAGCCGGGACAGCACGTCGAACACGACGATGGGCCGGGCGTTGCCGATATGCGCGTAGTCGTAGACCGTCGGGCCGCAGACATACATCCGCACATGGCTCGGGTCGATCGGGACGAAGGTTTCCTTCGTCCGGGTGAGCGTGTTGTGCAGGGTAAGCGCCACGGGTCGGAATCCTACGGTCTGGCCGGCTTGGTCGGGACCGCGACGATTACCAGATCACGCCGCCGGCGTCCAAGGCCGCTTGGCCTCGGGGGATTGCAAGGCAGCCCGGTCAGCGGCGCTTACCGAACCAGCCCTTGCGCTGCGGCACCACCGGGCTGCCCGCCATCAGCGGCGGGCCGGCCATCGGCGCGTGCGGCAGGCCGGCCCCCGGCTCGTCGAACTGCGCGGTCAGCGATGGCCGATGGGCACGGGCCTGGGCGGCCGGGCGCGGTGCCTCCGCCGTGGCGGGGCCGAGGCGGGCGGGCCGGGACGCATCGGCCGGCGGGCCCATGCGCAGCCGCGGCGCCGGTTCGGCCGGCCGCACCGGGACGGGTTCGGACCGCAGCAGCGGCGCCGGCTCGGGCCGGAGCGGGACATTGGCGCGCGCCGGCGCAGGGGCCGGACGGATTTCGGGGGTCGACCGCATGTCGGGCCGCATCGGGGCCGCGGCCCGCTGCGGCCGGCCGAGTATGGCGCAATCGACGAACCGGTCGCATTCCGCCTGGAACAGCGGGTCGAGGCGGCGGGCCGGGCCGATGCCGATCACCTGCTTGCCGTGGCGGCGCAGGCTGCGCACCAGCGGTAGCAGTGCTGCGCTGCCGGTCACCAGCACGACGGTGTCGATGGCGCCTTCCAGCAGTGCCACTTCCATGGCGTCGACCACCAGGCGCAGCGGGGCGGGCTTGCCGCCGCGCTCGGTCTCGGTGGTCTGCACCTGGTCGAAGCCGTGGCGGTGGGCGACGCTGCGCAGATCGGGCAAGGCCGCCCAGTCGGCATAGGCGATGCGGCGGACCGGACGGCAGACGGTGCCAAGCCCCCCGAGGACGCGGGCAAGGCTTTCCGGCTCGTCGTCGGCCAGCGATGCGACATCGAGGAAGACCGCAGCCGCCGGCAGCGCCGGGGCGTCATGGGCAAACGAAGTCTCGTCGGTCATGACCGCTTCTTACCTCGACGGACAGCCCCTCGCCAAGAGGGGGCGAATTAAGATTTGGTATGTCGGATCGTCACGCCTCACGGCCGGACAGCCGTGCCAAGGCCCGATCGCGGCCGATCAGCGGCAGCAGGCCGCGCAGTTCGGGGCCATGGTCGAGGCCGGTCAAGGCCTGGCGCAGGGTCATGAACAGGGGCTTGCCCTTGACCCCGGTCCGCTCGCGCACCGCGGCCGTCCAATCGCCCCAGGTGGTGTCGCCCCAGGGCTCCGGCGGCAGCAGTTCGACCGCCGTGGCCAGGAACGCCGCGTCGCCGAGCACGGGCGTCATCGGCCCGGTGACCACGCGCCACCAGTCGGCGATGTCTTCGAGGCGATGCAGGTTGGGGCGCAGCACCGCCCAGGCCGATTCGTCCACCGCGCCGAGGCCGAGCGCCGCCAGCCGGTCGCGCACCGCGACATAGGGCGTCTCGTGCAGGATGCGGTTGTTCAGCCGCTGCAGCTCGGCCGGATCGAACCGCGCCGTGGTGCGCGAGAATTTGGCGAAGTCGAAGGCCGCGACCAGCGGGTCGAGCGACAGCTGTGCTTCGATCGGGTCGGAGGTGCCGAGCTTCGCCAGCAGGCTGGTGACCGCCATCGGTTCGATCCCGTCCGCGCGCAGGCTGCGCAGCGACAGGCTGCCCAGCCGCTTGGACAGGCCATGGCCGTCGGCGTCGGCGATCAGCGCCAGATGGGCATAGGCCGGCGGGGCAGCGCCCAGCGCCTCGGCCAGCTGGATGTGCATGGCGGTGTTGGCGACATGGTCTTCGCCGCGCACCACCAGATTGACGTCCATGTCGATGTCATCGACCACCGAGCCGATGTGGTACAGCGGCCGGCCATCCGCGCGCACCAGCACGGGGTCGGAGATGTCGCGGCCGTTGAAATGCACGGGGCCGCGGACCCGGTCGTGCCATTCGACCGGCGCATCCGCCATCTTGAAGCGCCAATGCGGCCGGTGGCCCTCCCCCTCCAGCCTGGCACGGTCGGCATCGGTCAGGTCGAGCGCCGCCCGGTCGTAGAGCGGCGGCAGGCCCCGGGTCAGCTGGCTCTTGCGCTTGAGCTCCAATTCCTCCGCCGTCTCGTAGCAGGGGTAGAGCCGGCCGGAGGCCTTGAGCCGGTCGAGCGCGTCGCGATAGCGGTCGGTCCGATCGGACTGGCGGGCGAAGCCATCCCAGCCGAGGCCGAGCCAGCGCAGATCCCGCTCGATCGCCGCTGCGAATTCGGCGCTGCCGCGTTCGGTGTCGGTGTCGTCGAGCCTCAGCAGGAAGCGGCCGCCGGAGACGCGGGCGGCGAGCCAGCACACCAGAGCGGTGCGGACATTGCCGACATGCAGCAGCCCGGTCGGGCTGGGCGCGAAGCGGGTGACGATCGGAGCGGAAGCGGTCATGGTCGAGACGGTCATGAGCGGGGACATAGCACGATCGGGGCCATAACGGAAAAGGCCCGGAAATCCGGGCCTTTCCGTCGTCGGAGCCGGCTCAGGGCCGGCACCCGCGGATCTTACTCTTCGGCGGCTTCGCCCTCTTCCGGGCCGCCCGTGGCCATCATCTTGTCGGAGACCAGCCCGGCATTGCCGCGGATCTTGGCCTCGATCACCTTCGCCATCTCGGGATTGTCGCGCAGGAAGGTCTTGGCGTTCTCGCGGCCCTGGCCGATGCGCTGGCCGTCATGGGAGAACCAGGCGCCCGACTTCTCGACCACCCCGGCCTGGACGCCGAGATCGAGCAGCTCACCGGTCTTCGAGATGCCTTCGCCATACATGATGTCGAATTCGACGACGCGGAACGGCGGCGCCATCTTGTTCTTCACCACCTTGACCCGGGTCTGGTTGCCGGTGACGGTCTCGCGGTCCTTGATCGCACCGATGCGGCGGATGTCGAGCCGGACCGAGGAGTAGAATTTCAGCGCGTTGCCGCCGGTCGTCGTCTCCGGGTTGCCGAACATCACGCCGATCTTCAGCCGGATCTGGTTGATGAAGACCACCAGGGTGTTCGACCGCGAGATCGAGCCGGTGAGCTTGCGCATCGCCTGGCTCATCAGCCGCGCCTGCAGGCCGGGCTGGTTGTCGCCCATCTCGCCTTCGAGTTCGGCCCGCGGCACCAGGGCCGCGACCGAGTCGATGACGATCACGTCGATCGCGCCGGAGCGGACCAGCGTGTCGGTGATCTCCAGCGCCTGTTCGCCGGCATCGGGCTGCGAGATCAGCAGCTCATCGATGTTGACGCCCAGCTTCTTGGCATAGCCGGGGTCGAGCGCATGTTCCGCGTCGATATAGGCGCAGGTGCCGCCGGCCTTCTGCGCTTCGGCCACGGCATGCAGCGCCAGGGTGGTCTTACCAGAGCTTTCCGGGCCGTAGATCTCGACGATCCGGCCTTTCGGCAGGCCCCCGATGCCGAGGGCGATATCGAGACCGAGCGAACCGGTCGAGATCACCTCCGCATCGACCTGGGGCCGGGCCCCAAGCTTCATCACCGACCCCTTGCCGAAGGCGCGTTCGATCTGGGTCAGGGCAGCTTCAAGCGCCTTGGTCTTGTCCATCGGGGCTCTTTCCACAACACGGAGAGTCGGGATCGACATCACCTGTCCCTTTCCAGTTGCATGGGCGGTATCGCCACGTCAATGCAGGTTTCGTACACGTTTTGTTCACATGACGCAAGCGACGATCTTCCGAATGCCGCGGAATGGCTGGCACCAGCCCCTTTCCGATCCCCAGCTTCGCAAGCAGGATCAATCTGCTTCGGGCTAGGAGAAAGGCTGGGAGAACGAACCGATGCCGAAGGACACCACCCTCGACCGCCACCTCGCCCGCATCCAGCGGGTGATCGATCACATCGCCGGCCACCTCGACGACCCGGTCGATCTCGACCGGCTGGCGGCGGTCGCCTGCTTCTCGCCCCACCACTTCCACCGGGCCTACCGGTACCTGCTGGGCGAGACGGTGGCGGAGACAGTGCGCCGGCTGCGCCTGCACCGCGCCGCCGGCACCCTGCTGGGCGGCGAGACCGCGGTGGCCCGGGTGGCGCGGCAGGCCGGCTATGGCAGCGTTGCCGCCTTCAGCCGGGCCTTCGCCGAACGGTATGGGCGGCCGCCGGCCGCCTATCGCGACACGCGCCGGTCGTTCCCCTTCGACCCACCCGAAGGAGACAACGCCATGCCCGACGTCACCTACCGCATCCTGGCGCCGATTCGCGTCGCCGCCGTGCGCCACATCGGCCCCTATATGGAGGTTGGCCGCAGCTTCGACACGCTGATGGCCTGGGCCCAGGCCCGCCAGCTGCTGCGCCCCGAGGCCCGCAGCCTGGGCCTCTATCACGACGATCCGGCGGCGGTGGCGCCGGACGCCCTGCGCTCCGACGCGTGCCTGGAGGTGCCAGAGGGTGTGGCGGTGGAGGGCGAGGTCACCCTCCTGACCGTCGCCGGCGGGCCGCACGCCGTGCTGCGCCACACCGGCCCCTATGCCGAACTGGAGCGGTCCTATGCCTGGCTGTACCGCACCTGGCTGCCGGTCAGCGGCGCCGAGCCGGCCGCGGCGCCGATCTTCGAGCAGTATCTGAACGACCCGCGGACGACTCCGGCGGCGGCACTGCTCACCGACATCCACCTGCCGATCCTGGCGCTGCCGGAGGCGCGCGGCTGACGGCCGATCCGGGAGTGTCGATGAGACGCTCCCGGACCCGGCTGATCAGAACGGGTAGACGTCGCCGGTCGGCAGGTGGTTGACGGTGAGCGGCAGCGTCGCGTTGGGCTTGCAGGTCACGGCCTGCTGCCAGCTGGACGCTGTGGCGGTGGCGAAAGAGCCAGCGGGCTGGGGGCCCGGCTCCTCGGCCGAGACCGGGTTGGGACCGGTCGGGATGTTGATCGCCTCGAAGGACGGGATCGGCTGCGGCTGCGGGCCGGCCGCGACCGGCCGGGCTGCGAATGGGAGATAGGTGTCGTCCGCCTGCTTGTCGATCGACGACTGGCTCGACTTCCGGGCGGCGCGGCGGTCGCGCGCCGAGTTGACCGGCGCCATCGCCACGATCGGGCCCGGCAGCCGAGCCGATGCGCTGGCCGGCACGACATAGGGCTGCTGCGGCTGGGTCGCCACGGCAGGCGTCGCCACCGGCATCGCCGGCGTCAGGGCGACCGGCTGGCCGGGGGCCGCCGCTTCCTGCGGATAGCACTTCGGCACCGGCAGGCACTGGAAGGTCGCGCCCTTCCGGCCATCGACCACGTCCTCGACCTTGAACACGGCCAGGCGGTTGATCGTGGCGCATTGCGCATTGGCGTAGACGGCGGCCTGATCGGCGGAGGTGACGAAGCCCGCGTAGTCGACGCGGGCCTCCTTCGGATTCACCGGGTCGATCCCGCAGCCTGAAACGGCGAGAAGAGCGGCGATAAGCGCAGCGCCACGATACATCGAAAACCCTCGATCTGAATGCCCCGGCGCCACCCTAGCACGGGAGGGGACGAAGGCGGAGATACGAACGGCGCTGACCAGCGCGGACAAAGGACAATGACGCCCGGGACGGCGGCGGCGCCATCCGCCCAGGGAAACAGAAGCCGGAACGACGCCTTGCGGCCCAAGAAGACCAGAAACCAGAACGGCGCCATCAAGGCGCCGTGGGCTGGTCAATCGTTGCTGTGGGTGCGTTCCAGCCGCTCATGGCGCTCCTGCGCCTCGAGACTCAAGGTCGCCGTCGGGCGCGCCTCCAGCCGCTTGACGCCGATCGGCTCACCCGTCTCCTCGCAGAAGCCGTAGCTGCCGTCCTCGATCCGGCGCATGGCCGAATCGATCTTGGACAGCAGCTTGCGCTCGCGGTCGCGGGTCCTGAGCTCGAGCGAGCGGTCGGTCTCGGCCGAAGCCCGATCGGTCAGATCCGGCTCCTGGATGCCGCCATCCTGCAGGCTGCTCAGGGTCGCGCTGGATTCGGCGAGCAGATCGGCCCGCCACTTCAGAAGCTTTCGCCGGAAATACTCGATCATCATCGGATTCATGAAATCTTCATCATCCGATGGACGATAGTCCGGAGGCAGAAGCATCGCTGTCATCGCAAACAACCACTCACTGTCTGACGTGCCGGCCTCTCCGGGCCTTAGGCGGCGCGGAGTATAGGGAGACGCTAGGTTGGAAACAATCGAAACGATGCGCGGATCAAATCGACCAACCCGCTGATTTTCCACGACTTTGAACGACCACACAAAACCCGTCGCCCCCGGACGCCGCTTCGCCTCGCCGCATCGGGGCGCCGCGGCGAGGACGGGTCACAATTCGGACCGATCTTCGCATTGCGGCATGCGGCGCCCTGATACCGCCGAACGGGCCAGGAACGCAAGGGGATCAGAGTGTGGCGAAACTCCGGACGGCCATGCACGAGGCGAAAGATGGGAATTGAGACCGCTGTCACAGCCTCGCCCGTCGGGTCTCATCCCCCGACATAGACCGGGTTGCCAAGGGCCCGGCGCAGGGGCTGGGCGACGATGTCCTGGCGGGTGACACCGGCCGGCAGGCTGCGCCCGGCCACCGCCTGCAGGAAGTCGGCCTCGAGCCGGGGCCGGCTGGCCGCGGCGACGATCTCGGCGCGCAGGAAGCAGTCCGGCGCCGGCAGGGTCAGCCGCGCCGTCCAGCGATCCTCCGGCACGACCTGCTCGGCGACCACGCCGCCGGCATCGACCCAGACCAGCCGGTCGCCGGCCGCGCCATGCACCTCCGCCTCCACCATCCAGGGCGTGCCGCCGGGATGGCTGCCGCCCATCGGCACGCCTCTGACGGTGACGGCGAGATGCGGCCCGTCCGGCCCTTCGGTGACATAGCCGCGCCCGGCCCGCAGCGCGCGCAGCACGGCCGCTTCGGACAATTCGGGCAGCCACAGCGCGGTGGTGGGCCGACCGAGCCCGAGGGGGCCCGGCGGCGTCACGGCCACCGGCTGGTGCCAGTCACTGCCGCCGATCAGGGCGATCTTCCAGCCGGCGCGCAGCCGCTCGTCATAGCGCGCCAGCGAGATCCAGTTGCCGGCGAACCAGTGCGACTGCCAGACCTCCATGCAGTCCAGCATCGGCAGCTCGTGCCGCCACGGGATCGGCGGCTTGTCATGGTTGATCGACAACAGGCCGCCGGCACGGTGGACCATGGCCGCCAGGCGATGCACATCGGCCGGCGCCGTCATGCGGAAGTCGATCCAGTCCTCGGCGCCGAAGACGTTGGCATGGCCCTCCGCCGTGGTGATCTCCTCGCCGCGGATGAACACGAGATCCCGGCTGCTTCTCGGCGCGAAATAGCGGCGCTGGGTGGTGGTGTTGTGGTCGGTCACCGCCAGGAAGCGCAGGCCGGCCCGCCGCGCCGCTTCGTGCAGCACCTCCGGCGCACCCTTGGCGTCGCTGTGATGGGTGTGGCAGTGCAGGTCGCCGCGATACCAGCCGGGTTCAGGGTCATCGACCTCCGCCGCCGGCTCGGGCACCCACAGCGGCCGCGGCGCGTCGTCGAGCTGGATCGACAGCGTCACCTCGGTGCCACCAGGCGGCACCCGGTACAGGCCGAGCAGGATGGTCCAGGCCCCAGGCGGGATCGGCCCCGGCACATAGCCGGGGGTGGCGTCGTCGGTGGCGACGAAGACGCCGTCGCGGGCACCGCCGCTCCAGCCGCGGAATCCGGCCGGGCTGGGAAAGCCGGTGGCGCGCGGATCCATCAGGCCGAGATCGATGATGCAGTCGCCGGCCTTGGGGTAGGCCATGGCGACGTCGATCCGGGTGGTGCCGGGCGGGATCTCCAGCGGCACCGGCAGATACGGTCCGGTCGCCGCCTTCGCCGCCGTCACCCGGACGGTCAGCGTGCGATCGGACCGGCCGGCTGCCGTCACCGCCCCTCCTCCACCCCCGGGATCCGGCGGCCCTCGGCATCGAACACCACGATATCCTCCGGCCGGAAGCCGAGCCGGACGTCGCGGCCGAGATGGATCGGATCGTCGCCGAAGATCCGGGCGGTGACCCGGCGGTCGCCCGGCAGCAGCATGGTCACCAGGCTTTCCGGCCCCATGCCCTCATTGGCGAACAGTTGGCCGGACAGGCACCAGCCGTCTCCCCCGCCGGCAATGCCCAGATGCTCCGGCCGGATGCCGAGGGTGACGCGGCCGGCGCGGTCGATGGCGCGGGCCAGCCCGTCCCACAGCGGCAGCGGCGGCGCCTGCAGCCCTTCGGCCGCCAGGATCGCGGCGCCGTCGCGCAGCGTTGCCTCGGCCGGCACCAGATTCATCGGCGGGTTGCCGACGAAGCCGGCGACGAAGGTGGTGGCCGGGCGGCGATACACCTCCAGCGGCGGGGCGTACTGCACCACCTCCCCCGCCTCCATCACCGCGATCCGGGTGGCCAGCGCCATGGCCTCGGCCTGGTCATGGGTGACATAGACCGCGGTCATGCCGATGTCGCGCTGCAGGTGGTTCAGGAAGGCCCGCGCCTCCAGCCGCAGCTTGGCGTCGAGGTTGGAGAGCGGCTCGTCGAACAGATAGACCTGGGATGGGTGGACCAGGGCGCGGGCCAGCGAGGCGCGCTGCTGCTGGCCGCCGGAGATCTGCGACGGCAGCCGGTCGAGCAGATGGCCGATCTGCAGGATATCCGCCACCTCCTGCGTCCGGCCGCGCCGCGAGTCCACGGGCGCGCCGCGCACCTTCAGGGGATAGCCGATGTTCTGGCCCAGCGACATGTGCGGGTACAGCGCATAGTCCTGGAACACCATCGAGAGGTTGCGGTCCCTCGGCGGCTTGTGGGTGACGTCGGTGCCGCCGATCAGGATGCGGCCGGCAGTCGGCTGCTCCAGCCCCGCCACCATGCGCAGCGTCGTGGTCTTGCCGCAGCCGGAGGGCCCGAGCAGGCAGACGAAATCACCGTCGCCGATGCCGAGGCTGATGTCGCGCACGACGGTGAGGGTGCCGAAGGCTTTCTGCACGCCCTCGAAGCTGACCGAAGCCATCAGGTCTCCCGCTTTCTCAAGACTTTATGCCGCCGAAGAACCGGAACCCGAACTTCCAGCTGACGAACAGGTAGAGCGCCACGACCGGCGCCGAATAGACCACGGCATAGGCGGCCAGCAGGGTGACGATCGGGGTGCCGGCCTCGGAGTAGTAGGAATAGATCGCGAGCGAGGCCGGCATCCGGGATTCGCTGCGCAGCAGGACGAAGGGGATCAGGAAGCTGCCCCAGATCTGCACGAAGGCCCACACGGCCACCACCACGACGCCCGGCCGGATCACCGGCAGGGCGACATCGAAGAAGGCGCGCAGCGGCGAGGCGCCGGCAACCAGGGCCGATTCCTCATAGGTCCGCGGCAGCCCGTCGATGAAGTCGCGCAGGATGAACATCGCGGTCGGCAGCAGCCCGCCGGCGAAGACCAGGATGACGGCGATGTGGGTGTCGATCAGGCCGATGGCGCTGACGATCAGGAAGATCGGCACCATGGCGGCGGAGCCGGAGACGACCGACGAGAACAGCAGCAGCAGGTAGGTGATCGGGCCCTTGCCCGGGATCGGCGCCCGCGACATGGCATAGGCCGCCAGCGTCGCCGCGCCGGTGACCAGGGCAACGCCGCCGACGCTCTGGATCAGGCTGTTCAGCAGCGCCCGCATGGCGAAGCCGTTCTCGAACGCCTTGGTGAAATTGCCGAGGGTGAAGGGGGCGGGCACGGCGAGGCCGAGTTCGGCCCGGGCGTTGAACGGCGCCAGCACGAACCACAGGAGCGGCAGGGCAAAGACCAGGCCGATCAGCGCCGCGAGGCCGGAGAACAGGATGCGGATCAAGAGCTTGCGCAGCGGCATCTCAATGCTCCGCCGTCCGGCGGCGCCGCGCCAGGCCGAGATAGACCAGGGCGAAGGCCAAGTTGATCAGCATGATGACGACACCGACCGCAGCGCCGCGGCCGAATTCGAAATGCTTGAAGGCGAGCTGGTAGGTGTAGATCGACAGGATCTCGGTGCGGAAGGACGGGCCGCCGCCGGTCAGCAGGAACGGCGTGAACACGTTGAAGGTCCACATCGTCACCAGGATCAGGTCGGTGACGACATGGCCGCGGATCAGCGGCAGGGCGATGTCGCGCAGCTTCTGCCAGGACGAGGCGCCGACGACGTTCGCGGTCTCGAAATAGCTCGGCGGGATCGATTGCAGCGCCGAGGAGAACAGCATCATCGAGAAGGCGGTGCCGCGCCAGGTGTTGAACACCACGATCGCCAGGAACGGCATGTCCAAGAGCCAGTCTGCGCCGGGCAGGCCGAGCGCGCCGAGGATGCCGTTGAGGGTACCGGCATCGCGGTCGAGATAGGCGAACCAGGCGAAGCCGATCACCACCTCTGGCAGGATCCAGGCCGCCACCACCGCCGCCTGCACCGCGGCCTTCAGCGCCGGCGGGATGTTCTGCAGCAGCCAGGCCAGCAGCAGGCCCAGCACCGCCTGGCCGACCAGGGCGGACAGCAGCACGAACTGGATGGTCAGGATCAGCGAGGCGCCGAATTCGCCCGGCGCGAGAAAGCTGCTGCCATCAAACAGCGAGGTGTAGTTCTGCAGCCCGACGAAATCGGGGTGCAGCGCGGTGCGGCCCAGCAGCGTGCGGTTGGTGAAGCTGACCGCGATGATCCAGAAGAACGGGACGACGACGAACAGCCCGACCAGGATCCCGGCCGGCACCATGAACGCAGCCCCGGTGCGGGCGGTCAGCAGGGTGGTCCGCTTCACCGCCTATTCTCTCACCAGCGCCCCCACCCTCAGCTCTTGCTGACGGTGTCGGCGTCGCCGACGATCTTCTTCACCGCTTCGCCATAGCGGGCCATCGCTTCCTCCGGCGTGGCGTTGCCGGACACCACGGCCTCGGTCATGCGCTGTAGCTCGGCCGAGACCTTCTCGTAATTCGGGTCGTTCGGCCGCGCCGTGGTGATCGGCAGCAGCGCCTTGGCGGTGTCCTGCAGGAAGGCCGAATTCGGCACCGGCACGTCGTCGCGGGTGCGGATCCTCTCCTCGAAGCCCTGATAGGCGGTCAGCGCCTGCTGGCTGTTCATGAAGGCCAGCAGCGCCCAGGCCGGCTTCGGGTTCTCGGTGTTCGGGTTGAGCACGAAGCCGGTGCCGCCGGAGATGGTGACGAAGTCGCGCCCCTCCAGCCCATGGCCGGCGGTCTCGGCCGGGATCTTGGCCCAGGCCATGGTGTGGTCGCGGTCGGCGACGGCGAATTCGCTGCCAGGTGCTGTGACCGAGCGGTAGAACCAGTCGCCCTCGACCAGCATCGCGGTCTTGCCGTCGCGAAAATTGGCGAAGCTGCGGTTGCGGCCGTCGGCCAGCAGCTGCGCCCGCTGGTCGCCCAGCTTCTCGTCGACATAGATGGTCTTGTACAGCTTCAGCGCCGCCAGGATCGCCGGGCTGGCGGTGATCCACTTGCCGTCCTTGTCCTGCAGCGCCTCGCCGGCGCCGAGGATCAGCGGGTAATAGCCCTGCATCGTCGTGGCCTCGCCCATCGAGACGCCGGCGTTGATCTGCAGCGGGAAGCTGTCGGGATCGGCCTTCTTCAGCGCCCGGGCGGCGGCCAGCAGTTCGTCCCAGCTGGCCGGCTGCCAGCCATCGGCCTTCAGCCCAGCCTTCTGGAACAGGTCGCGGCGATAGAAGATCACCCGGATGTCGGTGCCTTCCGCCAGGCCGTAGCGCTTGCCCTGGTACGACATCAGCGCCTGGGCGCCGGCCGAGATGTGCGGCCAGCCGTCCCAGCTGTCGACGTCGGCGCCGGCGATCTCGTCGAGCGGCTTGAGCAGCCCGCCCTCGACGAAGCTGGGGATCAGGAAGCCGTCGAAGCTGGAGATGTCGGCGCCGGCACCGGTGGAGAAATCGAGCGCCAGCTGCTGGGTCAGCTGTTCGTCGGTGCCTCCGAACTGCTTCAGCGTCACCGTGCCGTCGGCCCCCGCCGGGGTCTTGGCGAATTCGGGGATGACCCAGCCCTTGATCCAGCGGGCCAGTTCGCCGTTCGCGCCGCCTTCGACGCAGCGGCAGACGATCGACAGGTCGGCGGCCTGCGCCGGCGCGCCCCAGGACAGGGTCGCGGCGAGGCCGATGGTGAGCAGTCCCAGGCGATGTGCGGTCATGCGCTCTCTCCTCCCATGGGCGGGCGCATCCTTCGGGCGGGATGCGGCCTCGCTCAAAAGTGAACACGCTTTCAGTCCGGCGTCAATGGCGCTCCATGGTGGCCGATGCCCGGTCCTTTCGGTCCATACACTTCGATCGAAATTCGAGCATTCCAGCCAAATTTTCTTCCAGGAAGTTCGACCCGGCTTGACAGCCCGGCGGCAGCCGACCAGTCTTTGGTGAAAGCGATTTCAATCGACAGAGGGCACAGGTGGGAAGCGCGGACGGGCCCCGGAAGGGACTATCCATCGCCGAGATCGTCGCCGACCGGGCACAGGTGTCCCGGGCCGCGGTGTCGCGCGCCTTCAATCCGAACGCACCGCTGCGGGCGGACAAGCGGGCCCTGGTGCTGCAGATCGCCGAGGAGTTGAGCTACGTCCCGAACATGGCCGGCCGGGCGCTGGCGACGCAGCGGTCGCACCTGGTCGGCGTGATCGTGCCGCATGTCTGCAGCCCCTGGGAAAGCCTGGAGATCGACGCGCTGACCACGGCGCTGCAGGCCCGCGGCTTCGCCACCCTGCTGTTCAAGACCAAGGTCGACCGCAGCCTGGACCCGAAGCTGCTGTCCTATATGCGGGCCTACAATCCGGACAGCATCGTGGTGTTCACCGAGAATGTGCGCCCCGACCTGCTGCACCGCGCCTTCGACCAGGCGGTGCCGGTCTATGTCGACTATCCCGATGAAGCGGGCGACCCGCCGCCGCCGCCGGAATCGGCGATGAACCGTTTCGACTGCCTGCGCGTGCTGCAGCGCGACGGCATCGAACAGGCGGTCGCGCTGCTGTCCGGCTTCGGCCGCAAGCGCATCGCCTATCTCGCCGGCCATCCCAAGGCCCAGGCCAATGTCGCGCGGCAGCGCACGCTGCAGCAGGTGCTGGCCGCCCGCGGCATGACCCCGGCCGTGGTGGCCGAGGGCGATTTCAGCTATCAGCGCGGCTTCACTGCCACGCTGGAGCTGTTCCGCGCCGGCCCGGGCGCCGAGGCGATCTTCGCCGCCAACGACGTCAGCGCCTTCGGCATCCTCGACGCGCTGCGCCATGGCCTGGGCCTGCGGGTGCCGGACGATGTCAGCGTGGTCGGCTTCGACGACATCGACCAGGCCGCCTGGCACAGCTACGACCTGACCACCATCAAGATCGACGTCGAGGAGCGGGTGGCCGCCCTCGTCCGGCTGATCCTGCAACGGCTGCAGGACCGCACAGCACCGCCCCTGACCGAGACGATCCGCACCAAGCTGGTCGTGCGCGGCACCGTCGGCTAGGAGCCCGCCCGCAAATGCTACTGGCGCGGCCGCTTGATGCCGGCTTCTCCGCTTCCGGTGCTCACGGACGAGATGTCCGCTGCGCGCCGGTTCTCGAAACCGACACCAATCGACTCACGCCAGCGCATTTCCGGACAGGCTCCTGCAGATCCAGAAGGACAAGACGATGACCGGCAGGACGATCCACCTCGTCTTCAAGACCCATCTCGACATCGGCTTCACCCAGCTGGCCGAGACGGTGCGACGGGAATACCACGAGGTGTTCATTCCGCGCGCGATCGACACCGGCGAGCATTTCTTCGCCGAGGATCCGGCGCAGCGGATGTTCGTCTGGACCACCGGCGCCTGGCTGATCTGGGACCATCTGGAGACCCAGCCGCGCGACAAGGTGCGGCGGCTGGAGCAGGCGATCGAGCGCGGGCTGATCCGCTGGCACGGCCTGCCCTTCACCACCCACAGCGAGCTGATGTCGCCGGCGCTGTTCCGGGCCGGGCTGTCCTACGCCCAGGCGCTGGACCGCCGCTTCGGCACCACCACGATCGCGGCCAAGATGACCGACGTGCCGGGCCATCCGCTGGGCATCGTGCCGCTGTTGGCCGAGGCCGGCATCCGCTTCCTCCACATCGGCGTCAATTCGGCCTCGACCCTGCCCGAGGTGCCGCCGCTGTTCCGCTGGCGCGCGCCGTCCGGCGAGGAGGTGCTGGTCGCGTATCAGAGCAGCTACGGCGCCACCTTCTTCCCCGACGGCATGGACCAGGGGCTCAGCTTCGCCCACACCATGGACAATGTCGGGCCGCAGACCATCGCCGCAGCCACCGAATGCCATCGCGACCTGCGGGTGGCGCGGCCGGGCGACGCCATCCGCGCCTCGACCCTGGACGATTTCGCCGCGGCGATCTGGCCGCAGCGCGAGCGCTTCCCCGTGGTCGACCGTGAGATCGGCGACAGCTGGATCCATGGCAGCGCCACCGACCCGGAGAAGACGGCCCGGTTCCTGGCACTGCAGCGCGTCTATGACCGTTTCGCCGGGGAGGATCTGACCGCCAGCCGGCTGGATTTCGGCCGTCGGCTGGCGATGGTCGCCGAACACACCTGCGGCGTCGACATCAAGACCTTCCTGCGCGACGAGACGGCCTGGGACCGGCCCGATTTCGAGGCGGCGCGGCAGAACGATCCGCGATTCCGCTTCACCGAACGCTCCTGGGCCGAACAGCGCGGCTATCTCGACCACGCCGTGGCCGTCCTGTCGGACGCCGATCGCGAGGTGGCGGACCGGGCCCTGGCAGAGCTGCAGCCGGGGCAGCCGGTCACAGGTGACGTCAAGCCGGCAGCAGGCACGATCGAGGCCCGGGCCGGCGACTGGCGCCTGGTCATCGACGGCACCACCGGTGCGATCGGCGCCGTCGTTGCGCCGAATGGCCGGACGCTAGCCGGGCTCGACGGCAGCCTGATCGCCTATGGCTATGAAAGCTACGACGCGGCCGACGTCACCGCCCACATGCAGGGCTATCTGACCAACTGGACGGAATGGGCCGTCCTCGACCACAACAAGC
The DNA here is from genome assembly GCF_057815775.1 of Inquilinus sp. Taxonomy (NCBI): domain Bacteria; kingdom Pseudomonadati; phylum Pseudomonadota; class Alphaproteobacteria; order Rhodospirillales; family Rhodospirillaceae; genus Inquilinus; species Inquilinus sp. The sequence goes on along the minus strand of NZ_JBYRFX010000217.1, from coordinate 3,406 downwards.
CGGGGCTCGACCGGGCGAAGACCCCGCGCTCCGCCGCGTGGCAGCCCCGCCTGGCCGGGCTGGTACAGGATGGGTCGGCCGTGACGCTGCTCCTGGACCTGCCCGGGGAGGCGCATGTGACGTTCGGCGCCCCGCAGCGGGTGGAGCTGCGCATCGCGCCGGCCGGCGAAAGCCTGGACCTGACCTTGGTGCTGCGCGACAAGCCGGCGAACCGGATGCCGGAGGCGAGCTTCCTCGGCTTTACCCCGGCCGGTGCCGCGGGCTGGGCGTTCCGCAAGATGGGGCTGTGGCAGCCGGCCGACCGGATCACCCCCAAGGGCGGTGGCCAGTTGCAGGCCGTCTCGGCCATCCGCGCCACGGCCGGCGGCACGACGATCGGGTTCGAGTCGCTCGACGCACCGCTGGCGGCGCCGGCCGCCTCGCCCTTCATGCCCTTCGCCCCCGGCCTGCCCGACTATTCCGGCGGCGTGCGGATCAACCTGCACAACAACAAATGGGGCACCAACTTCCCGATGTGGTGCGAAGGGACCTTCCAGTTCCGCTTCCGGCTGCGCCTGGCCGCGTGAGTTTCGGCGCGCCGCATGCCATAGAAAAGCCCGACGCCGGGTGTGGATTGCGGCAAGAGTCGAATTGCGGGGGAGCCGATCGTGAAGACCCATTCCACCATTCTTTCGATCGGCCTCGTCGCCGGTATGGCCGCCAGCCTGTTCGCCCTGGCCGGCACAGCGCAGGCGAATGATTCGACGGCGGAACTGGCGACCGGCGGCCTGGTGCTGACCAAGACCGCCGATATCGAGATGCGGTCGGAAGATCTCTATGTCTCGGCCAAGGAAATCCGGGTCACCTATCACTTCTTCAACCGGTCGGCGCAGGACAAGACCGTCACGGTCGCCTTCCCGATGCCGGACATCACCCTCGACTTCATCGACGGGATGACCGCCGTGCCGCATCCGGGCACCGAGAACTTCCTCGACTTCTCGACCAAAGCCGACGGCAAGCCGGTCGCCACCCAGGTCGAGGTCAAGGCCTTCGGCAATGGCGTCGACCAGACCGCGCTGCTGCAGAAGCTGGGCGCGCCGCTGTATCCGGCCGACGACTATGTCGGGCTGGACGATCTGCCGAAGGCGAAGTGGGACGAGATGGAGAAGCTCGGCCTCGCCATTGTCAACGAATACGACGCCGGCAAAGGCTGGGAACGGCACCTGGCGCCGAGCTGGACGCTGAAGACCACTTATCATTTCCAGCAGACCTTCCCGGCCGGCCGCGAGGTGGTGATCGAGCACAAGTACAAGCCAGCCACCGGCAGCGGCGTCGGCACCGCCCTCTCCTACCCCGACCCCGCGCCCGACAGCGACTACACCCAGTATGTGAGCAAGTACTGCGTGGACAAGGGCTTCCTGGCCGCGATCGAGCGGGCCCGGGTGGCGGCCAAGGCCGAGTTCGCGCCGTTCGGCGACCAGCGCATTTCCTACATCCTGAAGACGGGCGCGAACTGGGCGGCGCCGATCAAGGATTTCCGGCTGGTGGTCGACAAGGGCGATCCGTCCTATCTCGTCACCTTCTGCGGCGACGGGCTGAAGAAGATCTCGCCGACCCAGTTCGAGATGCGGAAGACCGACTTCACCCCGACCGCCGATCTCGACGTGCTGATCCTGACGCCGCGGAAGGACGACTGAGCGATCGTCCTGGCCGTCTGATCCCGCCCTTCGACAGCGGAAGCAATTCCCATGCGCCTTCTCGTCCCGATCGCCCTGGCCCTGGCCTGCGGCGCCGCCCTGCCGGCCGCGGCCGCCGCCACCAAGCCGCCGCCCCTGCCCCTGTACAAGGAGTTCAAGGACTGGCTGCTGGCCTGTGACAATGGTGGCCGGTGCGAGGCCAAGGGATTCGCCGAGAGTGACGGGACGTCGGTGCTGCGCATCGCCCGCGATCCCGGCCCGGACGGCCGGGTCGAGATCAGCCTCGAGGCCGGGGACCGCTTCGGCGTCGCCGACCTGCAGCTGGACGACACGGCGGTGCCCAAGGGCTGGTGGACCGACAAATCGAAGGATGGCGACTATCTGCTGACCGTCGACGGCCAACAGAACACCATCGACGCCCTGCAGGCGCTGCTGACCGGGACCACCCTGAGCCTCGGCGGCGATGCCGGCGAGGTCTCGCTGAACGGCATCACCGCGGCGCTGCTGGGGATGGACGACGCCCAGGGCCGCGTCGGCACCCGCACCGCGCTGATCCATCCTGGCACCGCAGCCGCCAGCACCGTGCCGGCCGGCCCGGCCCTGCCGGTGCTGAAGCCGCCGGCCCCGGCGCCGGCGCCGTTGTCCGACAGCACAGCCAAGGCGCTGATATCAGGGGTGCGGGCATCGCAGGAAGCGGCGCTGTCGGACTGCAGCGTGGCCCCGGACGAACCGCGCTACGACCAGGCTGTCGCACTGACCGACACCGAGGCGCTGGTCATGGTCGATTGCATCCATGGCGCCTACCAGTCGGGTTTCGTGGTGTTCCGCGCCCCGGTGAAGGACGCCAAGGCGGCGCAGAAGCTGGTCCTGCCCCAGCCGACCGGCGAGAGCTTCGACGAATTCATCGAGCCCGACTATGAGGCGGCGAGCGGCGAGTTCGCCTTCTCGGCCAAGGGCCGCGGCCCGGCCGATTGCGGCGAATCCGCCAGCTGGATCTTCGACGGCAAGGACTTTCAGCTGAGCAGCTTCAGCCGCCAGGACAAGTGCAGCGGCCTGCCCGGCGACTGGCCGACGCTGTGGCGGGTGGCGGAGACGAAGGCAGCAGCGGCAAGCACGACGCCCGGCCAGGCCAAGCCGTCCTTCGACTGCACCAAGGCCAAGGCCCCGGTCGAGGTCGCGATTTGCGGCAGCGTCCCGCTGGCCAAGGCGGATGCCGACATCGCCACGCTGTACGGCCGGCTGCGCCAGGCGCTGGACGGCAAGACCGCCGCGGCGCTGAAGCAGGACCAGCAGACCTTCATCGCCTTGCGCGACCAGTCCTTCGGCGACACGGGCGATGCGGATCGGCTGGCGGATCTCGGCGAGCGGATGAAGAACCGGGTCGAGTTTCTCGGCCGGGTGAAGGCCGCGGCATCAGCCGGATTCGCCGGCGCCTGGGGCAACAGCTTCGGCACGGTGGAGATCAAGCCGGCCAAGGGCGGCAGCCTGACGGTGAGCATCGAGACGGTCGAGCAGTTGAACGCCCGCTGGGTCTGCGATGTGGGCGGCTCCGGCACCGCGGCCGGCGCCAAGCTGTCCGTCCCAGTCGATGACGGCTGGGTGCTGAAGCTGTCGCGCGACGGCGGAGTGCTGACGGTGGATGAGGTGCAGCCCACCAGTGGCCCATCGGACGACCAGCGGCCCTATGGCGGCAACAACGGCGCGGTCAGCGGCACCTATCTGCCGCTGAC
>NZ_JBYRFX010000216.1:0-7716 GCF_057815775.1 Inquilinus sp. | reverse complement strand
TGGCACGGCGGATCAGCAGGTCGGGCTGGCTCATGGTCTGGTCCTTCGGGGGGCGACGGTGACCGGCAAGAAAAAACCCGCCGGTCGGGGGGGACGGCGGGTTGCGGTGGTCGGGGTCCGGTGGGATCAGCCGGGGCTGGCCCCGACGGATCCCCCGCCTCTCCCGGCGCACCACAGCACCGCCGTCGCCGTGGGGCGACGTCGTTTGCTGGTGGTGGTAGCTCGGGCGGTGCGGATCATGGCGGAATGATCCCGTCTCAGGCGGTCGCCGTCAACGTCTGTGCTGTTACAGTTCGCCGCGCCGCGACCGCTTCGGCCAGCCGCTCCAGCACGGCAACCGACTCGTCCCAGCCGATGCAGCCATCGGTAATGCTCTGGCCATAGACCAGGGGCTTGCCCGGGACCAGCTCCTGCCGCCCGGCCACCAGGTGGCTTTCGACCATGACGCCGATGATCCGCTGGTCGCCGGCCGCGACCTGGCGCGACACGTCCTCGATCACCAGCGGCTGGTTCTCCGGCTTCTTGCTGCTGTTGGCGTGGCTGGCGTCGATCATGATCGCCGGGCGCAGGCCGGCCTTGGCCAGTTCGGCACCGGCGGCCGCGACGCTGGCGGCGTCGTAGTTCGGCGCCTTGCCGCCGCGCAGGATGATGTGCGCGTCCTCATTGCCGGTGGTCGACGCGATCGCCGACCGGCCGGTCTTGGTCACCGCCATGAAATGATGCGGCTGCGAGGCGGCGCCGACCGCGTCGACCGCGATCTTCACATTGCCGTCGGTGCCGTTCTTGAACCCGACCGGGCAGGACAGGCCGGATGCCATCTCGCGGTGGATCTGGCTTTCGGTGGTGCGGGCGCCGATCGCGCCCCAGCCGACCAGGTCGGCGATGTATTGCGGCGTGGTCATGTCCAGGAACTCGCAGGCCGCCGGCAGGCCCAGCGCGTTGATCTGCAGCAGCAGTTGCCGGGCCAGCCGCAGGCCGCGGTCGATCTGGAAGCTGCCGTCCAGGTCCGGGTCGTTGATTAGGCCCTTCCAGCCGACCGTGGTGCGCGGCTTCTCGAAATAGACGCGCATGACGATCTCCAGCGTGTCGCCGAACCGCTCGCGCAGCGGCAGCAGCCGGGCGGCGTAGTCCAGGGCGGCGTCGGGATCGTGGATCGAGCACGGGCCGATCACCACCGCCAGCCGGTCGGAGGTGCCGTGCAGGATGTCGTGCAGGGCGCGGCGGCTCTCGGTGACGGTGCGGGTCGCCACGGCGTCGCGCGGGAATTCGCGCATCACCTCGGCGGGGGTGCTCAGTTCCTTGATCTCAAGGATGCGAAGGTCGTCTGTGGTCTTCAACACGGCATGGGCTCCTGGGTTTCACCACACCGGCGGCATAAAAAAAGCCGCCAGGGGGTCTGGCGGCTCTCGGGACGTCTGTGGATCGGTCTTCAGATCACGCGCACCCTCGCTCCGCCGCTGAAAGCGGGTAGCTAAAGTACCAAAAATAGGTGCGGGCGCGGACACAGGTCATGTCGTGCATATAGGTCACCCCGCCGGCTTTGTCACGAGGGTTCTTGCGCGAAACGCCATCACCCTTTCGGAAAGTGTCCGAAAGGGCAGGGGAAAGCCGCTCAGGCCTCGCTCTCCGCCCCCAGCATGCGCGGGAACAGGGTCGACAGCCGGCGCGTCAGCCCGGCGCGGTCGGCATCGCCGGCGACGATGGCCGCATCGACCGCGCCATGCATGCCATCGAACAGCAGGATCGCCGCCAGCCTGGTGTCTTCGACCTGCCAGGATCCGGCCCGGATGCCGGCCACCAGCGCCGGCGGGTGTTCCGGCCCGGCCCGAACTCTGCAATCGTCCCGTGGGGCGAATCGCGAAGGCGGGGCATCGTGGACGGGCATCTCTGGGTCACCGGCCTGGTGGTCGCGGCGACGGTGGGGCTGTGGGCGACCGGGAAGCTGCCGGAATACCTGACGGCCCTGCTGTTCTTCGCCGCCGCCACCATCCTGGCGCTGGCGCCGCCGGCCACCATCTTCTCCGGCTTCGCCTCGGCCGCCTTCTGGCTGGTGCTCGGCGGCTATGTCCTCGGCCTCGCCATCCGCAACACCGGACTGGCCGAGCGGGTGGCCCGGCTGCTGGCAACGCACCTGTCCGGCTCCTACCCCCGGCTGGTTGCCGGCGTGGTCGGGCTGACCTATGCCCTGGCCTTCGTCATGCCGTCGAACATGGGCCGGATCGCGCTGCTGATGCCGATCGTCATGGCGCTGGCCGACCGGGTGGGCCTGGGCGAAGGCCGGCGCGGCCGGAACGGGTTGGCGCTGGCGGTCGGCTTCGGCACCTTTCAGCTCTCAGCCTCGATCCTGCCGGCCAATGTGCCGAACCTGGTGATGGCCGGGGCGATCGAATCCAATTACGGGCTGCACCTGGCCTATCTGCCCTATCTGCTGCTGCATGCGCCGGTGCTCGGCCTGCTCAAGGGCATCGCCCTGACCGGCTGCGTCTGCTGGCTGTTCCGCGACACGGTGTCGGGCGCGGCGCCGGCCGAAACCGCCAAACCTGTCTCCGCGGCCGAGGTACGGCTGGCCGTGCTGCTGGGCGCCACCCTGCTGCTGTGGCTGACGGATTCAGTGCATGGCGTGTCGCCGGCCTGGGTCGGCCTCGCCGCCGCCTGCCTGTGCCTGATGCCGCGGATCGGCTTCGTCACCGGCGAGGAGTTCGGCCGCGACGTCAACCACCGCACCTCGATCTATGTCGCCGGCATCCTCGGCCTCGCCGCCCTGGTCGGGCAGAGCGGCCTGGGCACGGTGATCGGCGATGCGCTGCTGCGGGTCGCGCCGCTCGACCCCGCCGCGCCGGCGCGCAGCTTCGCCACCCTGATCGGCGTCACCTCGGCCCTCAGCTTCGTGGTCACGGCCAATGGCGTGCCGGCGCTGTTCACGCCGCTGGCGCAATCCTTCGCCGATGCCTCGGGGTTGCCGCTGCTGACGGTTTTGATGGTCCAGGTGATCGGCTTCTCCACGCCGTTCCTGCCCTACCAGGCGGCGCCGCTGGTGGTGGCGATGGGCATGGGCCGGGTGCCGTTCAGGGCCGGGTTGCGCCTCAGCCTGGCGCTGGCGGCGATCACCTTCCTGGTGCTGGCGCCGCTGGATTATGGCTGGTTCGCGCTGCTCGGCTGGCTGGGCTGACCTCTATCGCCGAGGGCAGGGGCAGGGCCGGCCGGTCACCAGGCCGCAGGGCGGACGGGATCAGCCCGAACCGGGCGCGGAACAGCCCGGCGAAGCGCGAGGGCGAGCGATAGCCGCAGGCCAGCGCCACCTCGGCGATCGACCCGGCCGCGGCGTAGAGCAGCACCATGCCGTGGTCCAGCCGCGTGTCGGTCAGGATCCGGGTGAAGCCGCTGCCCTCGGCCCGTAGGCGACGACGCAAGGTCGCCTCGCTCATGCCCAGCCGCCTGGCCGCCTCGGCGCCGGTCCAGTCGGCGGAAGGCTGGGCCGCGACCAGCAGGCGCAGCCGCTCGCTGGCCCGCTCCGCCGTGGCCGGGCGCCAGGTGATGCCCTGTTCGGCCAGCAGCAGCAGCAGTTCGACCAGCCGATGCCGCATCGCCTCGGCCGACAGGCCGGGGTCGGCGGCGAAGCCGGCCAGCGCATGGTCCGCCGCCTCGACCAGCCGGCCGGACTTCAGCCGGGCGAAGGGGGCCGGCGGCCGGCCTTGCGCCGCCAGCTCGGGGAAGCCGCGGCGGAAGGCGTCCAGCACCGGCGCGGCGAAGTCGATCATGACGGAGCGGTAGGGCCGGTCGGCCGGCGGGATGTTGACCACGTCGATCGCCTCGACCGGCGACAGCAGCACGGCGTCGCCGGACAGGACGGCCAGGCGGCGGCCATCGACATGGAATTCCTTCTCGCCATCCAGCACGAAGATCACGGCCGGAGCGGGAAAGCGCACATTGCGCAGGGCATCGCGGGCCCGGCAGGTGAACCGCACCGCGGCGCCGGCATCGTCGCGCCGCAGTGGCCCGCCGCCCGCCGTGAAATGCCGCGCCAGCCCGGCCACACCCATATCCGCCACTCGCCGATACTCCCCGGAGTCCACCGCCTCGATCCGCCGCGATGATAGCCGATGCCGCGGCGGCCGTCCTTACGGCGCGCGGGCCAGGTCGGTCCGGCTGAAGTCGTCTCCCTTGAACAGCAGGATCTCGTTTCGCGTCGCGGCCAGGGCGTAGGCGAAGCAGTCGCCGTAATTCAAGGCAGCCGGGTGCCGGCCCTTGCCATAGCGGCGCCATGCTCGCCGAGCCATTTCCGCCTGCTCGGCATCCACTGCCACGGTGTCTGCTTCCAGACGATGCAGCCAGATGTCGAGTTCCCGGCCGCCCGCATCGCCGAGCCGGGATTCGATCACGATGCCCGCCTCGACCAGCGTTGCGGCGGAAATCAACCGGACCGGATCCTCGGCGATCTTTCGCTCCAGTTCGGCTGCCCCCGGCTCATTCAAGAAGATCGCGAGGATGACCGACGTGTCGATCACCATCAGCGCGGCATCCCGGTCTCGTCATAGCCGAGGATCTCATCCGGGCTGCGGTTGTCCAACACCGGCAAGGCCGAAACCCGATGGCGGATGGCGGCCAGATCGTCCAGCAGCATGGGGGTCTTCCTGGCACCGGCGACACGACGAAGCCGGTCTTCCAGGGCTCGCTTCGTGGCCTGGGTGATCGATTCCCCGGTTCGCCGGGCAAGTTCCCGGGCCAGGGTTTCGGTTTCCGGATCCTTGATGCTGAGGGCCATTGTGTCGGTTCCTAGGTACCTAGTCAGGTAGATTCTACCAAAGAAATCGCGGGCTGGCCATGGCCATCCGGCTCCTCGTCCGGCTCAGCTTGCGGCATGGTCACCCCAGCCCGGGCACCACGGGATAGTCCGGCGACGCCGTGTCGGGGTCCTGCGGCCATTGCGGCGCGTCGTCGGCGATTGCGTAATAGTCGCCCTTGTCGGCGGTGTAGATGTGGCCGGCCATGTGCAGCCCGGTGGCACCGTCCAGCGAGCCGGCGGCGATGCTGACGGTGCGGCCCCCCTCCAGCCGCCAGAACAGGCTGGCGCCGCAATCGCCGCAGAAGCCGCGCCGGCCGTCGGCTGAGGAGGAGTACCAGCGCAGGGCCCGGTCGCGCTCGATCACCAAATCGCCGGCGGCGCAGCCGGAATAGGCGGCGAAATGGCCGTGGGTGCGGCGGCACTGGCCGCAATGGCAGGCCAGCACCTGCCGCATCGGTCCGGTCACCCGATAGCGCACCGCGCCGCACAGGCAGCCGCCGGTCTGGTCGGTATGATCTGGCATCGCTTCGCCCTCCTGCCGCCCGAATCCGGCTATTAGGGTGCCGTCGGCGGCGGCGCGGCATTGTGCCGGCTCCGCCATGCGGTGTCACCGGGGCGTCACCGCGGCTTCGTGGAGTTCTGGAGAAGGAATTACCGGTGCGACGCACAGTGCCATGGATCGCCGGCGGACTGGCCGCCCTGCTGCCGTTGCTGGCTTTGGCGGCCGACCCGCCGCCGCGCGCCACCGGGCCGATGACCTTTGCCCTGGCCGGCAACGGCGGCAATTGCCTGGGCTGCGAATGGGTGGCCGCCGAGGGGCAGATCACCGCCGACACGCCGGCCGCCTTCGCCGCCTTCCTGAAGGGCGAAGACTGGACGGCCTGCTATTCGGCCGAGCCGGTGACACTGGATTCGCCGGGCGGCGATGCCGAGGCGGCGATGGCGCTGGGCCGGGCCCTGCGCGCGGCCGGCTGCACCACATCGGTCGGCCGGACGGTGCCCGACCCGGATGCCGATGCCGGCAACCCGATCCAGGCCGGGATCGCCGGCCAGTGCGAGGGCGCCTGCGTCCTGGCCTTCCTGGGCGGGCAGGAACGCCAGCCGCAGCCTGGCCGGCTGGTGCTGGCGTCACTGCTGGCGGACCGGCCGGGCCTGGCCCCGGCCAAGGGCCTTGCCGAAGGGCAGATGCTGGCGTCGCGGATCGGGGCCTATCTCGCCGAGATGGGGGCGGATGCGAAGCTCGGGCCCCGCTTCGCCTTGGTGCCGGGCGCCGCATCCCAGCCGCTGGAGGCCGCCGATCTCACCGCCTTCGCCATCGACAACACCGAGGTCGAGAGCCGCACCCCGTGGCATGTCGAGCCCTATCGTGGTGGCGCGGTGGCGGTGGCCAGGCACAGCATCGGGCCGAACAGCGGCGACGAGGACACGCTGACCCTGTTCTGCCGCAAGGCCAAGCCGGCGACGGTGGTGATGATGCTCAGCCGCCGCTGGGGCACCGAGAAGAACAACGTGCCCGACGCCGGTCACCGCCACCGTGACGCTGGGCGACCCCGCCAAGCCGGCCGCTGGCGCCGAGCGGTCGATCGATCCGGCCGACTCCCGGGCGACCGACGATGGCTGGGGTTTCCTGACGGCAGACCTGACGGCGGCGGAGGCCGCGGCGCTGCGCGGCGGCCAGCCGGTCACCCTGGGCGGCGACGTGCCGCCGAACTGGGGGAATTCCTGGTCCGAGACTGCGACCCTGACCGCCACCGACCGCATCGTGCTCGATCTGGTGCTGCGCAACTGCCTGTGACGCGGTCGGGCCGGCTTAGAGGCTGTTTGGAAATGCGCTGGCGTGAGTCGGCTGGTGGTGGTTTCGAGAACCGGCGCGCAGCGGACTTTTGGGTCCGTGAGCACCGGAAGCGGAGACACCGCCATCAGACGGCCACACCAGTAGCATTACCAAACGGGCTCTTATGACGCGGCGGGGCTTGCCAAGCGTCCGTCGTCTCCCGATATTCGAATTAGCTGTCCGGATCCCCCGGGCGGCGAACGTTCTCAGGGCGGGGTGTAAGTCCCCACCGGCGGTGATGGCATCTCTCTTTCGGGAGGGTGCATGAGCCCGCGAGCGCCCACCGGGTCAACCGGTGGGGTCAGCAGATTCGGTGCGATCCCGAAGCCGACGGTCATAGTCCGGATGAAAGAGAACGGGCCAGCCAGACCGGGAGTCCATCCCCGGGCCCTGGTCCCGTATGCCCTGATTCTGGTCCTGTTGCATGAGGAAGACCATGAATCAGTCCCCGTCGAACATCGACACCGGCCGCATCGCCTTCATCCAGGCGTGCTGGCACCGCGACATCGTCGACCAGTGCAAGACCGCCTTCCTGGCGGAGATATCCAAGTCCGGCAAGCAGGCCCCGGAGATCGATCTGTTCGAGGTGCCCGGCGTTTTCGAAATCCCGCTGCACGCCCAGCTTCTGGCCAAGACCGGCCGCTACGATGCGATCGTGGCCACCGGCTTCATCGTCGATGGCGGCATCTACCGCCATGAATTCGTCTCCACCGCCGTGATCGACGGGTTGATGCGGGTGCAGCTCGACACCGAGGTGCCGGTGCTGTCGGCCGTGCTGACGCCGCAGCATTTCCACGAGCACGAAACCCACACCGCCTTCTTCCGCGAGCATTTCCTGGTCAAGGGCAAGGAGGTGGCGGAAGCTGCCCTCGCCACCGTGGCCGCGGTCGCGAAGCTGCGCGGCCGGGGCCTGCGCGCGGCCGCTTAAACCGCACGCACCGCGTCGATTGGGTTCGCCTTGCTTGGCGAACCCAACATCGTCTTGGGATCCCTCCGACTGTCATTGCCGGGCTTGACCCGGCAATCCAGAGAATGTCGACAGTCTCTGGATGCCCGGATCAAGTCCGGGCATGACAGTTGTGAGGAAGGCTGGCGGATC
>NZ_JBYRFX010000215.1:0-5171 GCF_057815775.1 Inquilinus sp. | reverse complement strand
GCGGCGCTGGGCGAAGGCCTGTATCCCCGGCTGATCGCGGCATCGGGCGGGTCCTACCCCAACGCCCGGATCCAGTCCGCGGTGCGGCGCTTTGCCGAGCCGCTGTTCCGCGTGTCGAAGCGGCCGTTCCAGTGGGAGATCTCGGTGCTGGACGACAACACACCGAACGCCTGGTCGCTGCCGGGCGGCAAGCTCGGCATCAACAAGGGCATGCTGCGCTATGTGGCCAGCGAGAACGAACTGGCGGCGGTCATCTCGCATGAAATGGGCCATGCCGAGCTGAGCCATCAGGTGAAGGAACTGAACAACAAGGGCTTCACCGACAAGCTCAGCTCGTTCTTCAAGGACGTGGCGCAGCGCGAGATCGACGCCAAGGTCTCGGGGCTGCAGGATGTCACCGGCCCGATGCTCGACCAGATCACCCCGGCGATGTCCTCGCTGATCTCCTCCGGCTATTCGCGCGATGACGAGCGCGCAGCCGATGCCTACATCCTGGTCGTGTTTCGGGCCACCGGCTACGACCCGCGCCAGGCCTCGGCGGTGTTCAAGACGCTGGATTCGCTGGTGCCGCCCGGCGAGGACAAGACCACCTCGCTGTTCTCGTCGCACCCCGACACCCGCGACCGGATCGAATTGCTCGACGAAGCGGCGGCCAAGCTGCCGGCCAGCGGATCCGGCGGTGGCACCGCCACCTTCGACGACATCAAGGCGGTGTTCCCGACCCGGCGCTACTACCTGCGCAGCCCGGCCGAGGCGAGCTGAGCCGTCGGCCGCGGCGCCGCACCCTCTCTGCGCCGGCCGCCAAGGCTGCTATGATGCGGGCGAGGGCAGCGTCTCGACGAGCGGATCGGTGGAATGAGTGTCTGGGGAAAGATCTTCGGCGCGGCTGCGGGCCTGGCCATGGGCGGCCCGATCGGCGGCCTGATCGGCGCCGTGGCGGGCCATGCCGTCGACTGGTACCGCGACCAGCCGGCGCCGGATGACGACGCGACGCAGCACATCGCCTTCACCGTCGGCGTGATCGCGCTGGGCGCCAAGATGGCGAAGGCCGACGGCACGGTGACGGCCGAGGAGGTGACGGCCTTCCGCCAGGTCTTCCGCGTGCCCGAGGCGGAGGACGCGAATGTCGAGCGCCTGTTCAACCTGGCGCGCCGCGATTCCGCCGGCTTCGAGCCCTATGCCAAGCAGCTCGCCGGCATGTTCCACGACCGGCCGGAGGTGCTGGAGGAACTGCTGCAATGCCTGTTCCACATCGCCAAGGCCGATGGCGACGTGCAGCCGGCGGAGCTCGACTATCTCCGCGCCGTCTCGCGCCTGTTCGGCCTGACCACGGCGGATTTCCACCGGCTGTGCGCCGAGGAATGCGCCGGCTGCGATGTCGATCCCTATGGCGTGCTGGGGGTCGAGCCGCAGATCGACGACGAAAGCTTGAAGGCCGCCTATCGCCGCCTGATCCGCGAACACCACCCCGACCGGCTGATCGCCCGCGGCGTGCCGGCGGATTTCATCGCCGTCGCCACCGACAAGATGGCCCGGATCAACGCTGCCTACGACATCATCCGGCGCCAGCGCAAGCTGGCCTGACGGGCATCGCCTCGCCGTCATTGCGAGGAGGCGAAGCTGACGACGCAATCCATGCCGCCGTTCTTGCTGCCGCATGGATTGCTTCGCTGCGCTCGCAATGACGGTGTGGGACGGGCGGTCGCTCGGATGACCGAAGAATACATTTATACAAATACTGAAATTATACATAAATTGTTATGATTTTTCCGCTGCGTATCTGCGGAAAAATCAATTATCAAAGAAGAATTGATCAAAGCCTTTTTGGTCCGAGGGCTCGGGCGACCTGAGGGTCGCGGCAGTCGGGCGGGCCGCCGGCATATCGGTGCAGGAGACGTCATTTGACCAGACCCCTATTGTTCCCGGCCGTGCGCCGCAGCGTCCTGATCCTGACAAGCCTGCTGCTGCTCGGAACCGCAGTCCCGGCGCTGGCGCAGATGCTGCCACTGCCCCCGGGCGTGGTGGTGACCGGGCCTGTCTTCCGCCGGGACGGGTCGACGGTGCCCTTCGTCCGCACCGGGGCCGATGCCAACGCCTATATTCTCAGCACACCGCCGACGGAATCCTTCGTGGACTCGGCCCAGGCGGCGGTGGTGCGGACCACGGCCGACACGCAGTATGTCCGCGTCTACACCCAGGGCACCACCCGGGCGGTCGGCGGCTTCATCGCCGGTTCCGACACCGTGCGCGGTATGACGGCGGCGGAGATCAAGGACCGGCTGGCCCTGCCGTATCTGCCAGATTCCATCACCATCGTCCGGGTGCCGGCGGGCACCTGCATCCTGACCGGAACCGGCGCCCCTATCCTTGGGAATTTCCCCGCCAATCCGCCGTCGATTCCGGTCGGCGGGCCCTGGGGCGGCGGCGGCACGGCGCAATCCCTGCTGATCGGGCGGTCCGACGACGCGAACTGCGCCAACCCGCAATTCCTGCCGGCCGACGCCTATGCCAACCAGCAGCTGATCGGGGCCAAGGCCCTGGCCTATGCGCCCCGTGCCGGTGGCGGCAATGCCGGCGCCATCGGCCAGGCGCTGGACCGGGCGACGCCGCCGGCGCTCTTCGGTGATATGGACAGCGTCTACAACAGCCTGGACCTGCTGAACATCGGCGACTCGGCCCCGCTGCAGTCGGCGCTGCAGCAGCTGGATGGCGAGGTCTATGCCGACCTGCCGTCGGTCGAAATCGCCGGTGCCCAGACCTTCCTGAACACGCTGCAGCAGCAGATGCGCCAGTCCCGCACCGGCGGCGGCGCGGCGGCCGGCGGCGTGGCCACCGGCTCCGGCGGGGCCGGGGCGCCGAACGCCTGGATCGCCGGGCTGGGCAATGTCGGCCGGTTGTCCGGCCAGGCCGACACGCATGATGTCGATTTCGACACCGCCGGCGTCGCCATCGGCTTCGACCATCGCCTGGATGATGCCCTGGCCATCGGTGGGGCGCTGGCGTTCACGACCAGCAGCTTCAACACCCGGAAGCTGTCGGGCGACGGCGACCTCACCACCCTCTCGCTCGGCCTCTATGCCAGCTATTCGCCCGCCGCCTGGTATGTCGACGGCGCGCTGGGCTACGCCCATGGCTGGGGCACGGTCAGCCGGGCGATCTCCTTCCCGGGCATCAACCGCTTCGCCGCCGCCGATGCGGATTCGAACCAGTTCCTGTCGAACATCGAGACCGGCTATCGCCTGGCGTTGGGCGACAGCACCGACCTCACGCCCTTCGCGGCGTTCCAGACCATCGTCGTCGGCCAGGACGCGATCACCGAGAGCGGGGCCGGTGCCATCGACCTGCAGATCAGCGGCCACACCGTGACCACGGCCCAGGGCCTGCTGGGCGCGGAGCTGGCGCAGCGCTTCGACCTCGGCCTCGGCGCCCCGCTCGGCCTGTCGCTGCGGGCGGCGTGGAGCCATGATGTCGCCGACACCGACCGGTCCTTCGACGGTAGCTTCGAGGGCTCGGATGCGAAGTTCACGGTCGAGGGTGCCCGCGCCCCGCGCGACCAGGCCAGGATCGGCGTCGGCCTCACCCTCGCGGCCGAGGCGGTGGATCTGTTCGTGCGCTACGACGGCAGCTTTGCCGGCGATTACCGCAACCAGGCTGCCACTGGCGGGTTGCGCATCAGTTTTTGAACGACCGGCACCCTCCGTCCCGCTGCATCAAACCCCTCGCCGATCGGGCGTATATCGGCCTATACAGCGGGACGGTTGGGAAGGCTGGAGACGCTGGCGCTCATGGTCCGCGAAGATGAACTCCGGGCGGCCGAGCGGGCCGTCGAATGGCCCGACACGGTCGATGCCGGGCTGATCTATATCGGCCGCATCCACACCCCCTGGACCTCGCGCATGGACTGCCCGCGCCAGGGCCGGCCGGACGGGCCGACCTGCCGCATCGAGGTGTTCGAACCCTGGGACCAGGCGCTGGCCGGCATCGCCGAATTCGAACGGCTGGAGGTGCTGTACTGGCTACACCGGTCGCGCCGCGACCTGGTGCTGCAGAGCCCGAAGAGCGACGGCACCACCCGCGGCACCTTCTCGCTGCGCTCGCCGGTGCGGCCGAACCCGATCGGCACCTCGATGGTGACGCTGCTCGGCATCGAGGGCCGGACCCTGCTGGTGCGCGGGCTCGATTGCCTCGACGGCACGCCGCTGATCGATCTCAAGCCCGACCGCTGCGCCTTCACGCCGCTGGCGCCGCCGACGCCCGGTGACTCGGATGTGGGGGATCCTTCGTGACCGTGTTTGGCCGCCGCGGCGCGCTCGCCGCCCTGATCGCCCTCCTGGCCTTGGCCGCCCCTTTCCTCGCTGCGGGGCCGGCTACGGCGCGCACCGTCACCGATTCCGCCGGCCGGTCGGTCGAGATCCCGGACCATGTCGGCCGGGTCTTCGCCGCCGGGCCGCCGGCCTCGGTCCTGCTGTATATGCTGGCGCCGCAGACCATGACCGGCTGGGTGCGGGCGCCGCGGGCGGAAGAAAAGCCGTTCCTGCAGCCCGCGGTGCGCGACCTGCCGGAGACGGGCCGCCTGACCGGCAAGGGCGACACCGTCAACCTCGAACAGCTGCTGGCCGCCAAGCCCGACCTGATCGTCGATTTCGGCACCATCAGCGACACCTACAAATCGCTGGCCGACCGGGTGCAGCAGCAGACCGGCATCCCCTACCTGCTGATCGACGGCAGCTTCGCCAACACCCCGGCGGCGCTTCGCCTGCTGTCCGGCATCCTCGGCGTGCCGGAGCGCGGCGAGGCGCTGGCCAAGGCGGCGGAGGCGATCTTCGCCCAGGTCGACACGGTCCTGGCCGCGGTGCCGGCCGACAAGCGCCCGAAGGCCTATCTCGCCCGTGGCGCGGAGGGGCTGGAGAGCGGTTCGCGCGGGTCGATCACCACCGAGATCCTCGAACGCGTCGGCGCCGTCAACGTGGTCGAGGGGATCGGCGGTCGCGCGGGCATCGTGACCGTGTCACCCGAACAGATCATCGCCTGGGCACCCGACACGATCGTCAGCCTGGAGGAGTCCTTCCGCGGCATGGCTGAAAAGCTGCCGACCTGGAAACTCGTGCCCGCGGTCGCAGCGAACCGCATCTTCGTCTCGCCGCGCCTGCCTTTCGGCTTCATCGATTCGC
>NZ_JBYRFX010000214.1:0-8006 GCF_057815775.1 Inquilinus sp. | reverse complement strand
GCGCACCCGGTCGCGCTGCTGGGCGCTGATCAGCGGGCCGCAATCCGGGTCGCGGTCCCAGGGGCCGGTCTCCAGCCCCCGGAACTTCCCTGCAAGGGCATCGAGGAAGTCGTCGGCGATGCCGTCCTGCAGCAGCAGGCGGCTGCCAGCGGAGCAGGTCTGCCCGGCATTCTGCACGATCGCGGCGGTGACGAAGGGCAGGGCGGCCTCGGCATCGGCGTCGTCGAACACCAGCTGCGGCGACTTGCCCCCCAGCTCCATCGTCACCGGCCGGTTGAACGCGGCGGCGGCAGCCTGGATCGCGGCGCCGGTGCCGGGTGAGCCGGTGAAGCTGATGTGGTCGATGCCGGGATGCGACGCCAGCGCGGCCCCGGCCTCAGCCCCCAGGCCGGTGACGATGTTCAGCACGCCCGGCGGCAGCCCCGCCTCCAGTGCCAGCTGGCCGATGCGCAGCGGCGTCAGGCAGGCATCCTCGGCCGGTTTCAGCACGCAGGCATTGCCGGCGGCCAGGGCGCCGCCGATGGTGCGGCCGAAGATCTGCGCCGGGTAGTTCCACGGGATGACGTGACCGGTGACGCCGTAGGGCTCCTTCACCGTCAGCACGGTGTAGCCATCGAGATAGGGGATGGTGGTGCCGTGATGCTTGTCGCAGGCGCCGCCGTAGAATTCGAAATAGCGGGCGCAGGCGGTGATGTCGGCCTTGGCCTGCTTCACCGGCTTGCCGGCATCCACGGCCTCCAGGCGCCACAGCGTCTCGAAATCGGCCTCGATGGCGCTGCCCAGCCGGGCCAGGATCCGGCCGCGCTCGACCGCCGGCATCCGGCCCCAGGGGCCCTCGTCGAAAGCGCGCCGCGCCGCCCGAACGGCGGCGTCGATCTCAGCCACGCCACCGCGGGCCAGGCTGTCGATCTCCGCCCCGGTCGACGGATCGATCACCGGAATCACCCGACCATCTGCCGCCGGGTTCCAAATTCCATCGATCAGAATCGTTTTCGGACCTATCATGATGCTCTTTATGTCTCCGGACCGTCATCGTGATGGAGCATGCTCGGTGCTTCGTTGCGTTTAGGACGAATTCTTATTGCGGGCCATTATTGAAGATGGATGCACCGATGGGCCACGATATCGCCATGGCTCCGATTGTCGAAACGCCCTTGGCCGATCCCGCGGCCGTGCTGCTGGTCGAGGATATGCCGGCGCTGGCCCGGCTCTACATCGAGACCCTGTCCAAGGTCGGTATCGCGGTCGATCATGCCGAGACCGGTGCCGAAGCGCTCGCGGCGCTGGCGCAGGGGCGCTATGCGACCGTGCTGCTGGACCTCAACCTGCCCGACATGAACGGCATGGAGATCCTGCAGCATATCCGCGAGCAGCAGATTCCGGTGGCGCCGATCGTCATCACCGCCCATGGCTCGGTCAACATCGCGGTCGAGGCGATGCGGCTGGGTGCCTTCGACTTCCTGGTCAAGCCGTTCCCGGGCGACCGCCTGACCGTCACCGTGCGCAACACGCTGGAGCGGATGAAGCTGCAGCGCGAGGTCGATGCCTGGCGCGAGGAGCTTGGGCGCGACCGCTATTACGGCTTCATCGGCCGGTCGCCGCCGATGCAGGCGGTCTACCGCATCATCGATTCCGCCGCAGCCTCGAAGGCCACGGTGTTCATCACCGGGGAAAGCGGCACCGGCAAGGAGCTGTGCGCCGAGGCCGTGCACCGCCGCAGCCCGCGCCGCGACCAGCCCTTCATCGCCCTGAACTGCGGCGCGATCCCGCGCGACCTGATGGAATCCGAGATCTTCGGCCATGTGAAGGGCGCCTTCACCGGCGCCGTGGCCGATCGCGACGGCGCCGCGGTCCGGGCCGATGGCGGCACCCTGTTCCTGGACGAGATCGGCGAACTGCCGTCGGAGCTGCAGACCAAGCTGCTGCGCTTCCTGCAGACCGGGTCGGTGCAGGCGGTCGGCGGCAGCCGTGAGCGCAAGGTCGATTTGCGCATCATCTGCGCCACCAACCGCGACCCGGCCGAAGATGTCCGCCAGGGCCGCTTCCGCGAGGATCTGTACTACCGCCTGCTGGTCATCCCGGTGACGCTGCCGCCGCTGCGCGAGCGTGAGGACGACGTGCTGCTGATCGCGCGGCAATTCCTGCACGACTACGCGGCGGAGGAGGGCAAGTCCTTCATCGATTTCGACCTCGAGGTGGCCGAGGACCTGCAGCGCTATGCCTGGCCCGGCAATGTCCGCCAGCTGCAGAACGTGGTCCGCAACATCGTGGTGCTGCATGACGGGCCACTGGTGACGCGGGCGATGCTGCCGCAGCCGGTGCGGACGCTGATCCCGGCGGCGCAGCCCGGCCGCCTGATCCAGGTGCCGCCGCCGGCGCCGAATGGCGCGGTCTCTCCGGTCCGGCCGCTGTGGATGGTGGAAAAGGAAACGATCGAGGCCGCGATCGCCGCCTGCGACGGCCATGTGCCGCGCGCCGCGGCGCTGCTCGGCATCAGCGCCTCGACCATCTACCGCAAGCGGTTGAATTGGGAGGCCGAGGGGCGGGATTGAGCGTCCCGGCCTACGCTGTCGGATAGACCAGGCGGAAGCGTTCGCAGAACACCGGCATATCCTGCGCGGGCTCGCGGCCGATTTCGGCGCAGCGGCGGCTGAAATACTCCCAATGGCCGCGACGCCAGGAGTCGAGCGACCGGTCGTCCTCGCCCTCATCGAAGGCGAAGGCGGCGTCGACCTGGTCGAAGGGCAGGATCCGGACCTCGACGGTCTGCAGCACGCAGCGCGGCGCCCCGGCGAAATCGGTGATCAGGCTGTAGCCGCCCGGCTTCGGCGTGCCGGCCTCATCCGCACCCCAGACCAGGCCGGCGGTTGCGGTCTTGGTGCCGGCGAGGACGAGGTCCAGCAGTTCGCGCGCCAGCCCCTCGCTGTCGCCGAAATACCAGGTGTCGTGCTGCTTGGGCAAAGTGAGGTCCGGGTGCGTCCGGCTCAGATTTCGCCACCAGATGTCGGCAGTGGTCATGATTCGGCCCCTGGGCTGCGGATGGCCGCAACCCAGGGCAAAACCGTCGCCGCCGTCAAGCGCGGCGCGACACCGGCCGGCGGCGGAACAGCTCGGTCGTGTACAGCAGCAGCGCCACTGCGGGGAAGGCCAGGCCGACCCAGCTGACCAGGGTCCAGCCGCCCATGGCGAAGGTGCCGCTGGCAATGGCGGAGCCGATGGCGCCGCCGGCGAAGGCGCTGGCGACATACAGCCCGTTCATCCGGCCGCGCGTCTCCGGCGCCAGGGCGTAGATGGCGCGCTGGCCCAGCACCATGTTGCTCTGCACCCCGAAATCCAGCAGCACGCCGGCCGCGGCCAGCACCACCACCGACCCGACGGCACCGCCGGCCCAGGCCATGAGGAAGGCGACGGCGACCGACGACAGGGCGCCGAAAGTGGCGGGCTTGGTCCAGCCGCGATCGGCCATGCGGCCGGCCAGCGGCGCGGCCAGGGCGCCGGCGGCACCGACCAGGGCGAAGACGGCGATGCCGCTCTGGCTGTAGCCGAAGCGCGGGCTGGCCAGCTCCAGCGGCACGGCGGTCCAGAACAGGCTGAAGCCGGCGAACATCGCGGCCTGGTAGGCGGCGCGGCGCTGCAGCACCGGCGTGCGGCGGAACAGCGTGCCCAGCGAGTGCAGCACCTGGCCATAGCGCGGCCCCGGTGCCGGCTGCCACTTGGGCAGCAGCCAGGCCAGCACCGCCAGCAGCCCGATCATCAGGGCGGCGGACAGGAAGAAGATCGCGCGCCAGCCGAACAGGTCGGCGACGACGGAGGCCACCGGCCGGGCCAGCAGGATGCCCAGCAGCAGCCCGCTCATGATGTTGCCGACCACCCGGCCGCGGATCGCGTCGGGGCACATATGCGCCGCCATCGGGATCAGCACCTGGGCCGCGACCGAGCTGATGCCGATCAGCAGTGCGGCGAACAGGAACAGCCCGGCGCTGGGCGCCACGGCGGCGAGCAGCAGCGCCACCACGGTGCCGGCTAGGGTGATGATCACCAGGCGGCGGTTCTCGATCATGTCGGCCAGCGGCACCAGCAGGATCAGCCCGGCGCCATAGCCGATCTGCGTTAGGGTGACGACCAGGCTGGCGGCGACGGCACTCAGCCCCACCGACGGGGCGATCAGCGCGATCAGTGGCTGGGCGTAATACAGGTTGGCCACGATGGCGCCGCAGGCGGCCGCCATCAGGAACATCAGGGCCGGCGTGATCGCCGGGGCGGCTGGATGCGCGCGGGCAGGTTCGCCCATGGCGACGCCTTTCGGACCACGGAATAAGGAGAGAGATCAAATATAGAACGCAGTGCGCTGTTGCGGTGCACAAAAGTCGGACATGGCAGCTTTGAGCATTTGACGGCCGCCGCCCTATCCCAGCCGCGACCGCAGGCGGCGCAGCAGCTTCGGCACGTCGGGTGGCTGCACCACGGCGCCGCGGATCAGGCTGTCGAAATGCTCCGACAGGGCGCGGATATGCTCGGTCGAATTGAACAGGAAATACATGCCGCCGAGATAGATCACCGCCCGCAGCGGGCCGAACACCGTCAGCGGCACGGAATACTGCCGCCGGCCGTCATAGAAGAACCAGCGGAAGGTCGGGTACAGCTCCTCCACCAGCGCGATCATGTGGTCCAGCTGGCGGGCCCGGATCTCGTCGTCGAGGTCGTGCCAGATGCCCTCGCCGCGGGCGAAGCCCTCGATCGCCTGCAGCGAGTTGCAGGCCTCCATGTCGGTCTCCGGCCGCCGCTGATAGGCCAGGCGGGCGGCCGCGGTCTCGATCCGCTGCTCCGGCCCCGACGCCGCGAACTGCGCCAGCTCGTGCCGGATCACGTCCCGGTTCTTCAGCAGGTCGGGCAGGGTGGTCGCGACATGGCGGATCTTGTAGCCGATCGCCTCGCGATGCCAGGCCACCAGCCGCTCGTCATCGGTCCATTGCGCGTCGCGCTCGATCGCCATCCGCTCCGGCACGATGTCGGCGGAAAGCGGGCCGCGCTGGCTCAGGCCCAGCAGCCAGTCGATGCTGACCTGGCGGGCGGCGGCGATCGCCGCCAGCGTCTCCGCCCGCGGCAGCCGGTCGTTGGCCGGGGACAGGATCTGCGACAGGGTCGATCGGTCCATCCCGGCTGCGGCGGCGAAGGCGCTCCGGCTCATGCCGGATTCGGTGATGATGTCCTCCAGCCGGCTGCGGAAGGTCTCGATCATGTCTTGACGGGACTGCGCCATCGCTGGTTTTCCGCAACAATTTGTGCGATATATCATCAGATCGGATGATTATACATCAGTTGCGTCGTTTGGTGCGCATTATCGCGTTGTTCGCGACAGTGTTCGGCGAGATTCTCAGTCCATGGACAAACCCATGGCGCACATGATGAAGAGATCCCGGATCGAATGGCCGACTTGGGCGGTGGTGGTCGCAGTCTATGGCGGCTGGGTCGCACTGCTCTGTTTCCAGTCTGCCCTTCCGGGACCGGTGTTCATCGCCATCGGTGCGGTCCTGCTGGCCTGGCACGGGTCGCTGCAGCATGAGACGATCCATGGTCATCCGACGCGGTCGCGCCGGATCAACTGGGCGATCGGCTGGCTGCCGCTGTCGCTGTGGCTGCCCTATGAGACCTATCGCGACCTGTACCTGCATCATCACCGCGAGGCGCACATCACCTCGCCGGTGGAGGATCCGGAAAGCTACTACGTCACCGATGAGCGCTGGTCGTCGCTCAGCCCCGCCGGGCAGGCGGTGCTGCGCTTCAACCGCACCCTGTTCGGCCGCTTCCTGATCGGCCCGGCCCTGTCCTGGTACGGGCTGTGGGCGGAGGCGCTGCCGCAGCTGCGGCACGATCGCCACCTGCGCCGCGTCTGGGCGCTGCACCTGGCCGGCGCGGTTGCGGTCGCGGCGGTCGTGATCGGCGTCTTCGGCGTGCCGCCGATGCTCTACGTCGCCGCCTGCTACGCCGGCACCGCGCTGTCGCTGCTGCGGTCCTTCGCCGAACATCGCGCCGGGCCGGAAGGCCTGCGCACCGCGGTGGTGTCGTCGGGGCACTTCTTCTCGCTGCTGTTCCTCAACAACAACCTGCATGTGGCGCATCACGCCCGGCCCGGCCTGGCCTGGTACCAGCTGCCGCGCTTCGCCGCCGCCAACGACTCCGCCGGGGTGGCGGCGCGGGGTGCCGGGCACTATCGTGGCTATGGCGAGATCGCCAAGCGCTACTTCTTCCACCCGGTCGACGACCCGGTGCATCCCGATTTCGACGTGGAGCGTCGCGCCAAGTGACTGTGATGACCGGCCTGGAAGGCCAGACCGCGACCCGCTTCTCTCCCGTCAGCCTGGGGATGTACGATCTGCCGGAGGTGCACTGGGCCACCGACGCGCTGTGGTCGGCGGTGGCAAGACGCTTGGCGGCCCAGGGCGTGCCGGCGCCGGCCGAACTGACCCGGGATGTGGCGCTGCACGATGTGTGGACCGATCCGGCGCTGCTGTTCAGCCAGACCTGCGGCAATCCCTATGTCAGGCGCTATCGCGGCTGGCTGCGGCTGGTGGCGACGCCGTGCTACGCCGCGCCCGGCTGCGACGGGCCGCGCTATCGCAGCCTGCTGGTCGCCCGGCAGGGCGGTTCGGAAACGGGATTGGCGGATTTCCGCGGCGCGGTCTGCGCCGTGAACGACTGGGACAGTCTGTCCGGCTGGGTCGCCTTCGCTGCGGTGTTGCCCGACGCGCCGGACCGGTTCTTCCGGGCGGCGGTCGTGACCGGCGCGCATGTCGCCAGCATGGCCGCGGTGGCGGCCGGCGATGCCGACATCGCGGCGATCGACTGCGTCACCCATGCGCTGGTGCAGCGCCACCGCCCTGCAGCCCTGGATGGGCTGCGTGTGGTCGGCACCACGGCGCTGGCGCCGGGCCTGCCCTATGTGACGCGCCGCGGCATCGATGACGCCACCGTCGCCGCCCTCCGCGCGGCGCTGCGCGACGTGATCGCCGACCCTGATCTGGCCGAGGCGCGCGACGCGCTGCTGCTGGACGGCATCGAGATCCTGGAAGAGGCGGATTACGACGCGATTCCGGCGCTGCCCGCTAGCCGTCCTCCTCCCGCTCCAGCTCCTCTTCCCCACCGCGCCACATCGCCAGCGCCCTGAGCGTCTCCGCCACGCGGGCCTTGACCACCTTGGCCAGCTCCTGCGGCCGGCCCTGCTGGTTCTCCGACTTGCCGCCTAGCGATTCGGCCAGGTCGATCAGGGCCCGGGCGCCGCAGATCGCGGCACAGGATTTCAGCGCATAAGCCTCCAGCGCCAGGGCCTCGCGGTCGCCGGCCCCGGCTGCTGCGGCGATCGCGGCCGCCCGCTCGCGCAGCTCCTCCGCCAGATCGTCGATCATGGCGCGGCGCGCGGCCCCGTCGAAGCCGGTCAGGTTCCGCTCCAGGGCCGCCGGGTCGAACAGGTATCGCGGATCGCCGCTGGTCATAACAGTGCTTCCTCCACCCCTCCCATATCGCGACGCCGGCCCCCGAGTTCCAGACGAGGTGAAAATGGCGTGGGCCCGGATAGGCCGGCTTGATTTCCGGAACGGTCGGTCCACATATGGGCCATGACGCTTCACCCCGGCCGCCCCCGCGAATTCGACAAGGACACCGCGCTCGATGCAGCGATGGCTCTGTTCTGGCGCCAGGGCTATGAGGCGACCTCGCTGGACGACCTGACGCAGGCGATGGGGCTCAGCCGCAGCAGCTTCTATGGCTGCTTCGGCTCTAAGCACGATACGCTGGTGGCGGCGATCCGGCGCTATGCCGATCTGCGGCTGGCCGAGCTGGAAGACCTGGTCGCGGCGGAGCCGGATACCGACCGGGCACTGCGCACCGCGATGGTGGCGCTGGCCGGGGTCGGTGGCGGTCGCGAGGGCTGCTTCCTGATCAATTGCACGGTCGAGCTGGCGCCGCATGATCCGGAGATCGAAAGCCTGAGCCGCCGGCATCTCGAGCGG
>NZ_JBYRFX010000213.1:0-2594 GCF_057815775.1 Inquilinus sp. | reverse complement strand
AGGCGCAGGGGCCGGGGCCGCTGTTGACGAAGGAATGGCCGACCTTGCGGCCGGCGGGGAAGCAGACATAGTCGCCCGCGGTCATGCGGTGGCGCTCGTCGCCGAGGATCAGCGTCACCTCGCCTTCCAGAACCAGCGCGTGCTCTTCCTCCAGCATGTGATAGTGGGTCGGGCACAGGCGCTGGCCCGGCGCCGGGGATTCGATCAGCACGCCGACGCGATAGCCCGGCCCGACCGCCGCATGGGTCAGGTGCTTCGACCGGCCGCCGAACCGCGCGCTGCCGGCCGGGCCCTCCGCGTGCCAGTCGACATCGGCCGCGGCGATCGGCGGCCGGGGCTGGACCGGCGCCTCGGGCTCCGCGGCATCGGCCGGCGGCGCCTCGCCCCGCGGCAGGCCGGTGTCCTCGCCATCCCAATAGCCGCGCGTCGCCGCCATATCGAAGATCGCGCGCCGCCCGAGGGGCCGCACCAGCACCTTGCCGGTGTCGGGGTAGACACAGATTTCGTTCGGGTTGCGTTCGCCGACCACGACGTAGCGGCAGACCGCGTCGCCCGAATTGACCAGGCAATGCCCGGCCTTCTGCCCGGCCGGGAAGCAGACATAGTCGCCCGCCTGCATCTCATGGCTGTCGGCCCCGAGGCGCAGGGTGGCGGTGCCGGCGAGGATGTAGAGATGCTCCTCCTCGAAGATGTGGTAGTGCGCCGGTACGCTCTGCTTCCCCGGCCCCAGCTCCTCGATCGCGACGCCGACATGGTAGTCGTCGCCGACCGCGGCGCGCGTCAGGTGCCGGTAGCGCGTGGTGAAGCGCGGGATGTCCGACCACTCGGCCCACGGCACATCCTGCGACGAGATCGGCTTCGGCGACGCTTTGGTCTCCGTCGGCATCGGTCGGTCCCTCCCCTGTGGCCCCGCATCATACCGATCCGTCCAGACGTGGCTAGCGACCCCAGAGCCATCCGCTGATGGGTTGGCACGGCCGCCTCCGCCCAAACCGTCATTGCGAGCGCAGCGAAGCAATCCAGTGGTGCAGCCCGAGGCGGCGCCAGCCTGGATCGCCACACCCCTGCGGGGCTCGCGATGACGGTCTGGGATGGGCGGTTGCAGTCCCGGGCCCGTTCCTGGACCTGGTCGTGCCCTTCCCGGCGGAGTGAGGCAGCGGCGCCGGGCTGCGAAGGACCAAGCCCATCGCGGCCCCAACCGTCAAACGGACAGGCGCCCCACCGGGCCGTACATCACGTCGGAGCGCAGCACGTGTTTCACGCCCGCAGTCACCGGCCGCCCCTCGTGGAACAGCTCGTGCCGGAACAGCAGCGCCAGGCCGGTCGATGGTGTGATCCTGGTCTCGGCAAAGGTGGTCTCGCCGCCGGCGAAGCCATCATTGAGGTAGATCATCAGGGTCAGGCGGCTCTCCTCACCATTGCCGCGGCGGAACGCGCCATCGACATGTCCGGCGAAATATTGAGCACTATCATAACGGTAGAAGCGGAACCTCTCGTTGATTCCGATCGCCTGACGGCCGTCGAGGAAGGGCGGCACGTGCTCGCGCAGGCGTTGCCAGAGGCCGGCGGCGAGGTCCGGATCATCGCGCAGGGCCCGGCTGTTGTTGCGCAGCCCGGCATCGCGCACGGCCCCCTTGGCGCTGTTGATCGTGGCCGCCTCATAGTCGCCCGCCCCGGCGATCCAGTCTCGGCACTCCGCCCGGCTGAAACAGCCCTCGACCGTATAGATGCCAGGTGCGACCAGGACGGCCATCGCCGCCTCCTCAGATCAGGCTCAGCGTCGAGTTGGTGATGGGGTAGCGGCGGTCGCGGCCGAAGTTGCGGCGGGTCAGCTTGACGCCCGGCGGGGCCTGGCGGCGCTTGTATTCGGCGCGGTCGAGCAGGCGCCAGACCCGCGCCACCGTGGCCCGGTCATGGCCGCGGGCGACGATCTCGTCGACGCTCTTCTCCTCCTCCACCAGGCAGTTGAGGATGTCGTCCAGCGCGTCATAGGGGGGCAGGCTGTCCTGGTCGGTCTGGTTCGGCTTCAGCTCTGCCGTCGGCGCCTTGGTGATGATCCGCTCCGGGATCACCCGGCCGGCCGGGCCCATCGACCCCTCGGGGTGGACCTGGTTGCGCCAGCGCGACAGCTCGTAGACCGTGGTCTTGTAGACGTCCTTCAGCACGGAATAGCCGCCACACATATCGCCGTACAAGGTCGCGTAACCCACGGACATCTCTGACTTGTTGCCGGTGGTCAGCACCATCTTGCCGAACTTGTTCGACAACGCCATCAGGGTGACGCCGCGGGCGCGGGACTGGATGTTTTCCTCGGTGATATCAGGGGTCGTGCTTTCGAACAGCGGCCCCAGCATGGCGCCGAAGGCCAGCATCGCCGGCTCGATCGAGATGCTGTCCAGCCGGGTGCCCAGCGCCGCGGCGCATTCCGCCGCGTCGTCCAGGCTGTGCTGGCTGGTGTAGGGCGACGGCAGCATCACGCAATGCACCCGGTCGGCGCCAAGCGCGTCGACCGCCACCGCGGCCGAGATCGCGGAGTCGATGCCGCCGGAAAGTCCAATCAGAACACCGGGAAAGCCGTTCTTGTTCACGTAATC
>NZ_JBYRFX010000212.1:0-7016 GCF_057815775.1 Inquilinus sp. | reverse complement strand
GGGCCTGTATGAGCGGGGCCGGACCTTCGACGCTTCGAGCACGGTGCTGGGCGAGAGCGTCGTCAACGAATTCCAGAAGGCCGTGGAATCGCCCGGGGGCTTGCCGCCGGTGTCCTGGATCGTGGCGCCGTACAAATATTGCGAACATCCGTCGGCGGCGCCGGGCGATGGCGAGAACTTCACCGCGGCCATCCTGAACGTCCTCGTCCAGAACCCGAAGGTGTGGTCCAAGACCGTCTTCCTCATTATGTATGACGAGAATGACGGCTATTTCGACCACGTCCCGGCACCGATCCCGCCGATCAGCAGCGCCTATGGCCAGACGACGCTGGCGCAATGCGGTGCGGATGAAGTCATGACCGGGGCGACCCCGGTCGGGCTGGGGCCGCGCGTGCCGATGCTGGTGATCTCGCCCTGGAGCGTCGGCGGCCGGGTCAACTCCCAGCTGTTCGACCACACCTCGGTGCTGCGCTTCCTCGAGGAATGGCTGGTCGCCAAGGGCGCCGATCGCCACCGGATCCAGTGCCCGAACATCTCGCCGTGGCGCCGGGCGGTCTGCGGCGACCTGACCTCGGCCTTTGACTTCGGCGCGACGAAGAAATGGCCGTCGGCGGTCAAGACGGTGCCGGCCCCCCTCAAGAACGGCTCGGACCCGCTGGCGATCCCGAACCCCCAGGCCATGCCCAGCGTCGCCTATCCGTTCAAGCGGCCTGCCTGCCCGCTGCCCTACCGCTTCTACCTCCACGAAAACACCACCCGGGATGGCAGCTTCGCCCTCGATTTCTTCAATCTCGGGCGGGTCGGCGCGCACTTCATCGCCTACCGGAACCCGGAGCAGGATCGCCAGACGGCCTTCCACTACACCATCGAAGCCGGGAGGCTGCTCCCCGTTGCCCCGCCGGCGGACGATGTGAACGGCCAGTATCACTGGCGGGTGTTCGGGCCGGACGGCTATCTCGCGGAGTTCCAGGGCATCACCGAACGGCACGGGCCGCGTCGTGGGCCCGAAGCCCGGCTGGCCTATAATGTGTTCGGCGGCGGCATCCAGGTGACGTTGAAGAATTCCGGCGACAGGCCGTGCGAATTCGAGGTGTCGGAGGCCTACAACTCCTTGACCAAGGCGAAGGTTGTCCGGGGGCATTCCACGGAAATCCTGTATTTCCCGTTGGCGAGGTCGTCCTCCTGGTACGACGTGACCATCCGGCAGAAGTCCGACGCGAACTTTCTGCGGCGCTTCAGCGGCCGCGTCCAGACCGCGGACGATACCTGGAGCGACCCGGCGATCGGGAAGCCGCTGTCAGTTTAAGGCTTGGCCGGCTCGGCCTTGGAGCGGATCGGCGGATCGGATGTCCGGAACTGATCCGCTTCCTGGTCGAGCCAGTCACAGAACAGGCTGGATTTGCGGTTGCGTCGGGCGCGGCGCAGGGCGACGTAGTCGTGCCCGCTGTCGAGGAAGCCGAAGGGTGCGGTCAATCGTCCGGACCGGATGTCGTCGGTGACATACGGCCAGGGCGCGACGCAGACGCCGAGGCCGGCCCGCGCGGCTTCGAGCATGAAGTAGAAGTGTTCGTATTCGACGCCCGGGCCCGCTTCGACCGAGCGGCCCGAGCGCGCGAGCCAGTCGCCCCAGGCACGCAGCCTCGTCCGGGTGTGCAATTGCGGCAGACCCTTCAGGTTGTTCGGGACACCCTCTGCCAGTTGCGGGGCGAGCACCGGTCCCGTCTGCTCGGGGAAGAGGGGGATGATGTCGGCGCCCGCGGGCCACGGCGCGGTGCCGACGCGGATGGCGACGTCGAACCCGTCGCGGCTGAAATCCACTGGCTTCGACGAGGCCGTGAGGCGCACATCGATGTTCGGATGGTCGGCCTGGAAGCGGTAGAGGCGGGGAATGAGCCAGCGCATCGTGAAGGTGCCGGGGCAGGACACGTCGAGCGGACCATCCTCGGTGTCGGCCACGGCGCGGACGGAGGCGTCGATCTGGTCCAGGGCGGTCACCAGCCCCGACAGCAGGGTCGACCCTGCCTCCGTCAGGCGCAGCCGGTTCTTCGGCCCCTCGAACAAAGCAACGCCGAGGACAGCCTCGAGATGCTGGACCTGGCGGCTGACGGCGCTGTGCGTGACGTTCAACTCCTCGGCCGCCAGCGTCATGCGGCCATGGCGGCCGGCGGCCTCGAAGGCCCGCAGGGCGTTCAGGGAGGGAATGCGCCTGGCCATGTGCGTTTTCCGAACATTCGATGTGCCGTCATATCGGTTTTGTCAGTTGAACTGATGATGTTTCTTTCTGTCACACGAAATCGCTTCTGTCCCGAAAGGAACAGTCGCGCGGCTTTGTTCGAGAGCGAGATGGAGCAGGATTCATGAGCCGCAGGCATCAGGATGGCAGCGCCGGCGACGCGAATTACGGCGCGATCGGCACCGGCTACACCAGTTATCGCCAGCCCGATCCGCACATCGCCGCGTTCATCCGGGAGGCTCTAGGACCGGCCCGGACGGTCCTGAATGTCGGCGCCGGCGCCGGTTCCTATGAGCCGGTCGATCGTGAGGTCACGGCGGTCGAGCCGTCGGCTGCGATGCGCGCCCAGCGACCGGCCCACCTGCCGGTGGCGATCGATGCGACGGCGGAACAGCTGCCCTTTGCGGATGGCAGCTTCGACGCCGCCATAGCGACCTTCACCGTGCATCAATGGTCCGACCTGGCCCGCGGGCTCGGCGAAATGCGGCGCGTCGCGCGCGGGCCGGTCCTGGTGCTCAGCTGTGATCCCGACGCGCTCGACCGGTCCTGGCTGCACGCCTATGCGCCCGAGATGATCGCGGTCGAGGCGCGGCGCTATCCGGCGATGGCCACGATCGCGGCGGCCTTCGGCGGCGATGTCGAGATCATCCCCGTGCCCATCCCGCTGGACTGCGTCGATGGCTTCGGCGAGGCCTATTACGGCCGGCCGGAACGCATGCTCGACCCGGGGGCGCGGCTGGCCAATTCCGCCTGGAGCTTCGTCGACCCAAGCATTGGCGACAGGTTCACCGCGGAGCTCGGGCGTGACTTGGCCGACGGCAGCTGGGACCGGCGCTATGGCGCACTGCGCACGCAGCCCTTCTTCGAAGGTTCCCTGCGCCTCATCGTGTCGCGGCCGGCATGACCGACATGAAGGACGAGCTCCGCGCGCTGAAATCCCTGGCCGGCCCGTTTCCGCCCTTCGATCCGGACACGGCGCCGGACGATCCGCGAGCGCTGTTTTCGTCCTGGCTGCGGGAGGTGATCGATGCCGGCATCAAGGAGCCGCATGCCATGGTGCTGTCGACCGTCGACGCGCAGGGGGCGCCGGATGCCCGCGTGCTCATTCTCAAGAACCTGGACCATCGGGGCTGGCATTTCGCGACGACGGATAACGGGCCGAAGGGCCGGCAGATCGCCGGCAATCCCCAGGTCGCGCTGACCTTCTACTGGCCGGCGCTCGGGCGGCAGGTGCGGGTACGCGGCCTCGCATTCCGGGCCGAAGAGCAGGAGTGCGCTGCCGATTTCCTGGCCCGGCCGAAGGGCGCGAAGGCCGTCGCCATGCTGGACCGGCAGAGCGACCCCCTGGAGTCGGCGCAGGATCTCGACGTGGCTCTCGCGCAGCAGCTTCGCAGGCTGGAGGAGGCGCCCGATCTCGTCGCCGCCAACTGGGCGCTCTTCATCGTCAGCCCGCATGCCGTCGAATTCTGGCAGGGCGATGAGGGCCGCCGTCACGGCCGCCTCCGTTACCTCAAAGACGCGAATGGCTGGTCGCGCGATCGGCTGTGGCCGTAGCGCTCATGTCCCGATGCGCAACACCGGTTTCCTTTGACGCGACACTCCGATGATCTGAATTTAGTTGGAATTCGATATGACGAACTTCGCCTATCCATTGGATGCATGGGCCGCGCGAATCGTGCTTTAAGCGAGTCTCATCGGTTTCACGAATTCCTTCTTGATCGCGCGCGAAAGCATTGGCCGGTTCACTGTCGAAGCATAGCGCTTCGCGACGGTGGGCCATCCGGTCGTCGCTTTCCGGCACCGCGGTCAGCCCTGAGCCAATGGAGGCGGAAAGCCCATGCAGCGGATCAGCCGAGTGTCCCGTTCCCTAATCGTTTCGCTTCGTCCCGTGCCGATCCTGGCCGCCCTTGTCATCGCCACCCCGGCGCTGGCGGCGGAGTATCAGCCGCGCGAGACCTTCGCGCCGCGGGAGATGGGGCAGGCGGTCAACAGCTATCGATCGGGCAATGGCGCGCCCGGCCCGGATTACTGGCAGAATCGCGCCGACTATCAGATCAAGGCGACGCTCGACCCCAAGACGCCGTCCCTGAGCGCCGAAGAGGTCATCGCCTACACCAACAACAGCCCGGATGCGCTGGGCGAGCTGTGGCTGCAGCTCGACCAGAACCTATACCGGCCGGACAGCCGCGGCACCTACGCCGCCGGCAAGGCGGACAGCGGCTCCTCCGCCGGCTATGTGCTGGACGAGGTCGCGATCGAGCGTGACGGCAAGACCACGCCGGTCGCCGTCCTGGTCAGCGACACCCGCGGGCGGATTGCGCTCGACAAGCCGCTGTCGCCGAAGGGCGGCAAAGTCAAGATCCACATCCGCTACCATTTCGACATTCCGGGCGAGGAATGGGGCGGGCGGATGGGCTGGGGCAACGCCAAGGACGGCCCGATCTACAGCCTCGCGCAATGGTATCCGCGCATGCAGGTCTATGACGACGTCCGCGGCTGGGACACGCTGCCCTTCCTGGCCCAGGAATTCTACCTGGAATACGGCGAAATCGACTACGCGGTCACGGTGCCGAGCACCATGATCGTCGCCGGCTCGGGCGAGCTGCAGAATCCCAATGATGTTCTGACCCGCGAGCAGCGCGCCCGGCTCGACAAGGCCCGCACCAGCGACGCCACGGTGGCGATCATCACCCCGCAGGAGATCGGTGATGCTGCGACCCGGCCGAAGAAAGACGGCGCGCTGACCTGGCATTTCGCGATGAAGCACACGCGCGACGTGGCGCTGTCGATCTCGCCGGCCTTTGCCTGGGACGCGGCCCGCATCAACCTGCCGGACCACAAATCGGCGCTGGCCATGTCGTTCTATCCGGCCGAGAGCCAGGGCGCCGACCGCTGGGGCCGATCGACTGAATATCTCAAGGACTCGGTCGAGCGCTTCTCCACCCGCTGGTATCCCTATCCCTGGCCGGTCGCGGTCAATGTCGCCGGCCCCGACGACATCTCCGGGATGGAGTATCCGGGCCTGCTGTTCGATGGCATCAGCGACGCGGGCAAGGACCTGTTCTGGATCACCGCGCATGAGATCGGCCACACTTGGTTCCCGATGATCGTCGGCTTCGACGAGCGCCGCGACGCCTGGATGGATGAAGGCTTCAACACCTTCATCGACGTCTACCAGTCGGACGATTTCAACAAGGGCGAATACGCCCCCAAGCGCGACAGCGAATATGCGCCGGGCGGCGGCAATCCGGCCGACGAGATCCTGTCCGTGCTCAAGGACCCCAACGCGCCGGTGATCCTGTCGCGCGCCGACACGATCATCGAGAAGTACCGCCATCCGATCACCTACTTCAAATCGGCCTTCGGCCTGATCCTGCTGCGCGAGCAGATCCTCGGGCCTGATCGGTTCGACGCCGCCTACCGTGAGTTCATCGCCGCCTGGGCGTTCAAGCATCCCAAGCCGGCCGACTTCTTCCGGTTCATGGAGAGCGCCGGCGGCGAGGACCTGTCCTGGTGGTGGCGCGGCTGGTACGACCACAACTGGATGCTCGATCTCGCCATCGACAAGGTCGCACCGGGCGATGCGGGCAAGGGCACGGTGATCACGATCGCCGCCAAGGACAAGCTGATCCTGCCCGCGACCCTGCGCGTCGATTTCACCGATGGCAGCCACGAAGACTATCGCCTGCCCGCCGAAAGCTTCATCCGCCAGGCGGCCACGACGGTGACGACCGAACCCGGCAAGACGGTGTCGCAGGTCGTCCTCGATCCGGACCACAAGCTGCCGGACGAGGACCGCAGCAACAACGGCTGGAAGGCGAAATAGGGAGTCTGACGTCGATCCCCGGCGCTACGGGTCGAAGCGCCGGGGATCGACGGCGTCGAAGCCGTCGCCCCGGCTGAAATCGTCGAGCCGCACGACCAGCGGGTTGGTCGACGGGTCGCGGTAGGCGCCGAACTTGAAGTATTGTGCGCCGGCGTCGCGGAAGCCGATCGGGCCATGCACGGTGACGACCGGCCGGCCATCGGCCCAGATCTCGATGAAATCGTCGGGCCGGCTGGCGACGCGCAGATGCACCACCATGTCGACCCAGGCGCGGATGGGCGAGGGCAGCGGCCCCTGGCGGTCGATGGTCAGGCCCCTGCTGCAGTCGCTGCTGCGATCGGTCGGCATCTCCACACCCAGCGCATCGGCGCCGCCGTGCAGGAAGCTGTGGGCGCCGGGGAAATCCGAGAAGTCGTAGCCATCCTGCCAGGCGACCAGCACCCGGCATTGCCGGCCGGGCGTCGGGCCGTCCTGCTCCACCGTGATGTGGAAGGCGCCGTTCTTGAAGCGCTGCGCCAGGAACGGGCTGTAGCTGCCGCTCTGCTTCCACTGGCCGACGATCAGGCGGTTGCCGTCGTTCCGCACCGCCTCGTCGATGCGGAAGCTGAAGCCGAACCAGCGTTCGGTGCCGTTCGGCTCGGTCGGCTGCAGCCACAGCTCGGCGCGCTGGTCGTTTTCCGGCGCGAACACGGCGTCCGGCATGGTCTCGACGCAGCCGCTGCGGCGGCGCTGCACCGCCATCGGGGGGATCGCGGCCGGCAGCGAATCGCCCGGCAGCAGCGCCATGCCGGCACTGAAGCGGCCGGACCGGACCACGGTGTCGTCGAGGAAGAAGCGGTTCTCTTCCCGCGGGCAGGGCGCCCAGATCTGTGGGTCGATGCGACCGGTCTCGAACCCGTCATGGATCTCGGCCGCAGCCGCGGGTGCTGCGCTCAG
The DNA here is from genome assembly GCF_057815775.1 of Inquilinus sp. Taxonomy (NCBI): domain Bacteria; kingdom Pseudomonadati; phylum Pseudomonadota; class Alphaproteobacteria; order Rhodospirillales; family Rhodospirillaceae; genus Inquilinus; species Inquilinus sp. The sequence goes on along the minus strand of NZ_JBYRFX010000212.1, from coordinate 21 downwards.
GAGCAGGGCGATCGGCGGCAG
>NZ_JBYRFX010000211.1:0-14105 GCF_057815775.1 Inquilinus sp. | reverse complement strand
GCACGATCTCGCCCGGATCGGCAACGCCATCTCCGAACAGCTGAACCAGGGATACAAGGCAACCGCCGCCGCCCTGCCCGCCGGATCTCCCGCACGGGTCAAGGTCGACCGCGAGGTCACCCTGGCCTTCATGCGCCTCTCCCGCGCCGTGCGCCTGACCATGGCGATGTTCGCCCGGGTGCGGCAGGCCCGTGAGGCCCTGGCCGCCGGCCCGGCCGGCGCGGCCGCCCACCGGGTCACCCCAACGCGCCGTCGAGGCGATGGTCCGGGCGCTTGAGGCCCGGACGCTCGATTTCGACGCCGGGGGCGACGATTTCGACGACGACGATCTGGACGACGAAGAGGATCTGTTCGACGATCTCTACGACGGGCCCGACCCGGCCGAGGCGCCGGATCGCCCGGACCGGGAAAGCCTGACCGAGCTCGCGGATTTCGGCTTCTCGCTCGACCGCTGCGGCCCCGGCGAGGTCATCGCCCGGATCTATCGTGACCTCGGCCTGCCCCCGGACCCCGCCCGCTGGCCGCAAGCCTGGCCGGCCCAGGCCGGCGGCAACCCCGGCGGCGCCGCGGCCCGGAAGGTTTCGCCCGAGCCGCAGCCGCAGGTCCTCGACGCTCTTGGCCCCGAGGCTGGGCCTGGGACGCCCACTGTGTCCTGGTCCGAGCCTGCCGGCGACCCGTCTGCGGGCAACCAGCCCCTGCCCCACCGCGACAAGGCAGCCGGTTGGCCGTTGCGGCCGGGCCGGCCAGGCTTGCGGCCAGCGGGCGGGGTCTGGGGGCAGGCCGAGGTCGCGATAGATCCGGGCGATGACCTCGCCGGGGCCGCAGCGGTCGAGCGAGAAGCCGAAATCCGCGAGCTCGGTCAGGCTTTCCCGGTCCGGGCGATCCGGCGTTTCGGCCGGGTCGGGCCCGTCGTAGAGATCGTCGAACAGATCCTCTTCGTCGTCCAGATCGTCGTCGTCGAAATCGTCGCCCCCGGCGTCGAGATCGAGCGTCCGGGCCTCAAGTGCCCGGACCATCGCGTCGATGGCGCGTTGGGATGATCCGGCGGACAGGCGTTCCGGCCCGGCCGGCGACGCCGTGCCGGCGGCCAGGGCCTCGCGGGCCTGCCGCACCCGGCCGAACATCGCCATGGTCAGGCGCACCGCGCGGGAGAGCCGCGCGAAGGCCAGGGTGACCTCGCGGTCGGCCTTGACCCGTGCGGGGGATCCGGCGGGCAGGGCGGCTGCTGCTGCCGCGTATCCCTGGTTCAGCTGTTCGGAGATGGAATTGCCGATCCGCGCCAGGTCACCCAGCACCTCCAGCTCCAGCGCCGCCCAATCCCGCTCATGCGTCTCGCCGCCGAGGCTTGTGGTGCCGGCGGGGTCGGTTGCGGGATCGAGCGGGGCTTGGGTCATGGAGGAAGCATGCGGCCGTTGGGCAGATAGCCGCAATGAACAAAACGTGCACAAGAGTGACGCAGGGATTGCGAGGCCTTTCACCCCTCGATCCGTCATCCCCGCGAAAGCGGAGATCTCGTCGCGGCTTGATCTGCAAGAGATTCCCGCTTTTGCGGGAATGACGACAGTGGGTGGAGAGCCCTTCCGATGACGCCTCGCTTGCGGAGAGGTCAGGCGAAGACGCCTGGCATCCTACCGCCTGGTCGCGCCTCGGTCCGCTGTCAGACTTCGCGAGTCTGCAGGCGGCATTCGCCCGATTTTTCCGGAATTCGAATCGAATGCAACAGATATTCTTCAGATATTGATCCTGTAATTCTCGATCATGTCCGACAATTATGCGGCCGAATCGCGCTGGATTCTCCGAATCTTTGCATTGTGGTAAAGATATCATTGGGATTCAAAACGCGAAGTCTTTGATTTGCGGTTGATCGTTTGACGAAGCCTTCGTATGTCTGCTGTGGGCCTGGATGAAACCGTGCATCAAGGTGCCGGGTGGGGGGCCTCCGCTCGAACTCTGACCAGGAAGGCTGCAGATGAAGTCTCCGATATTGTGCGCCGCGACGGCTGCCGCTGTTGCGCTGCTGGCGATGCCCGCCATGGCCCAGCAGGCGCGCGGCATCTATTTCGGCGCCGGCGCCGGGGTGAACTTCCGGCAGGACCAGGGTTGGAACTTCTCGGATCCGCAGACCAAGAGCCGGGCCAATGTCGCCCTCGACTCCGCGGTCGCCGGCGATTTCTATGTCGGCTATGATTTCGGGGCGATCCGGGCCGATGTCGAAGCCAGCATTCGCCAGAACGACGTCGGCGACGTCAAGTTCGGCTATGATTCCTTTCGGCGCGGCCGCTTCACCGTCCCCGGCGCCAGCGACGTCAAGGTCGATGTGAAGGGCCATGAGCGCACCATCGGGCTGATGGCCAACGTCTATTACGATTTCGAGTTCGGCTCGCCCTTCGTGCCCTATGTCGGCGGCGGCATCGGCGTCGGCTTCAACAACTGGACGGCCAAGGTCAAGGGCGCGGATATCGACACGGACTACAATTCGCCGCTGTTCGCCTATCAAGGCATCGCTGGCGTGTCCTACTACATCACCCCGAAGCTGGCGGTGAACCTGGAGTACCGCTATCTCGGCGAGACCGAGGCCAACGTCACCTCGGGCGACACCAAGATCAAGGTCGGCAGCCCGAACAACCACACCATCCTGGCCGGCTTCAAATACACCTTCGAGTTCGGCGAGGCCTCGTCGCTGCCCGAGCCGGTGGCGGTCAACCCCGGCCAGCGCAGCTATCTCGTCTTCTTCGATTTCGACAGCACGCGCCTGACGCCGGAGGCGAAGTCGATCGTCGCCTCCGCCGCCACCGATGCCCTGAAGGGCGAATCGACCCGGATCGACGTCACCGGCCACACCGACCGGTCCGGCACCGACGCCTACAACCAGGCGCTGTCGGTGCGGCGGGGCGAGACGGTGCGGCGCGAGCTGGTGGCCGACGGCGTGACGGACAGCCTGATCGCGGTCCGCGGCGTCGGCGAGGCCGACCCGCTGGTGCCGACCGCCGACGGCGTGCGCGAACCGCAGAACCGGCGCGTCGAGATCGTGATGAATTGAAAGAGGTGGCTCGCGGTCCGTCGCCGCGAGCCTCGAATCCCGGGAACCGGCAAGGGCTCCCTGGCGCTTACGCCAGCGACAGGGACCCCATGTCGATCACGAAGCGATAGCGCACGTCGCCGCGCTCCAGGCGCTCGAACGCCGCGTTGACCTCGCCCATGGCGACGGTCTCGCAATCGGGCAGGACCTGCTTCCGGGCGCAGAAATCGAGCATTTCCTGCGTCTCGGCCAGGCCGCCGGACGGCGAGCCGGTGATCCGCCGGCGCCCGGTGAGGAGGGGTAGGGAGCTGAAGCCGTCCATGTCGCCGAGCTGGCCGACGATCACCAGGACGCCTTCGATGTCCAGCAGCCCGACATAGGGCGTGACGTCGTGACGGGCCGGAATGGTGTCGATGATGACGTCGAACGACGATGCCGCGGCCGCCATCGCCTCGGCCGAGGTCGAGACGAGGACATGGTCGGCACCCAGGCTGTGCGCCTCGGCCGCCTTGGCCTCGGAGCGCGTGATCACCGTGACGGTGGCGCCCAGCGCCGCGGCGAAGCGCACGGCGAGATGGCCCAGGCCGCCGATGCCGACCACGCCGACCCGGCTGCCCGGGCCGACATTCCACAGCCGCAGCGGCGAATAGACGGTGATCCCGGCGCAAAGCAGCGGCGCCGCCCGGGACGGATCGAGCCCGTCGGGCATCCGCAGCGCGAACTCTTCACGCACCACCAGATGTTTGGAAAAGCCGCCATAGGTCGGGCTGCCGTCGATCCGGTCGAAGGCGTTGTAGGTGATGGTCGGATAGTCCCGGCACATCTGCTCCTGGTCGCGGCGGCATTGGTCGCAATGCTGACAGCTGTCGACGATGGTGCCGACCGCGACCAGGTCGCCGATGGCGTGACGCGTCGCGCCATTGCCCAGGGCCGTGACCCGGCCGATGATCTCGTGGCCGGGAACGCAGGGGTAGTGGGTCGGACCCCAATCCTTCCAGGCGTTCCGGGCCAGGTGCAGGTCGGTGTGGCAGATGCCGCAATAGAGGATCTCGATCGCGACATCGTTGTCGCGCAGCTCACGCCGTTCGAAGGAAAAGGGCGCAAGCGGGCTTGCCGCGTCATGGGCGGCGTATCCGATGGTTTGCATCGATGGTCCGTTCGCAGAAGGGGAAGACCCGTCTGCTCTATCCCCCGCGCGTCCGGCGGCGGTAGCTCGATCCTTCCGGATTGTTGCCCGATTCTCTGGCCGTCGGCCCCGCCGCTTGCCGGCTGACGGGCCAGGCGGCAGGATGCCGTCATGCTGATGCTGGACGATCGACAAGACGCCCCGGACCGTCTCGCGGACGATGAGCAGGCGAGCCTGGCGATGCTGCGCGCCCGCCTGGCCGAGCGCCTCTTCCGCCACCTGCCCGGGCCGGGCGACCATGACACCGCCGTGCCAGGCCTGTCCTTCTATCGCCGCGACCAGTTCTGCGAGCCGACGGCGGCGCTGTATGAGCCCAGCCTCTCGCTCGTCATCCAGGGCCGCAAGCGGGTCGTGCTCGGCTCGGAAACCTATGAGTATGGCGCGGGCAGCTTCGTCGTGACTTCGGTCGACCTGCCGACCATCGCGCAGGTGCTGGATGGCAGCGAGGCCTATCCGTTCCTGTCGATCATGCTGAAGCTGGATTCCGCCGTGGTGCAGGAGGTCGGCGCCGAGATCGACCTGCACGGCCTTCACGCCGGCGGGGTCCCATCGGCGATGGCGACGGGATCGGCGACGGCCGACCTGCTCGATGCCATCACGCGGCTGGCGGCCCTGTCGGAGACGCCGCGGGACATCCCGGTCATGGGCCGGCTGGTGCTGCGCGAGATCGTCTATCGCCTGCTGGTGGGGCCGGCCGGCGCCCGGCTGCGTCAGATCACGATGCAGGGGACGCGGTGCCACCGGATCGCGGGGGTGATCGCCTGGCTGCGCCAGCACCATGCCGAGCCGGTCCGGATCGAGGCGCTGGCGGAGATGGCGGCGATGGGCGTGTCGACCTTCCACCACCATTTCGCCGCCATCACGCGGATGAGCCCGCTGCAGTACCAGAAGCAGATCCGGCTGCATGAGGCGCGCCGCCTGCTGCTGACCGAACCGATGGATGCCGGCACCGCGGCGTTCCGCGTCGGCTATGAGAGCGTGACCCAGTTCAGCCGAGAGTACAGGCGATTGTTCGGCAACCCGCCGATCCGCGACATCTCGCTGCTGCGGGGCCGCTGAAGCAAGGGCCCTTCAGCGCCCCTCGCGCCGCCAGGCGGCCATCAGCCCGCCCAATCCCAGGAACAGGGCGATCAGCGGCGGCAGCAGCGGCGTCTCGGTCATCCCTGTGACGGTGTAGTCGCCATTGCCGCGCAGGCCGATCCAGCCGGTGCCGGCGGCCGCGCGGTCCGGCCGGGTGCGGCGGATGCTCGGCACGCCGTCGGTCGCCAGCCAGGCGACGCCGCCGCCGCTGGCCTCGGTCACCGGTGCCAGTTTGTCCGGCACCGCCCGCATGTCGCTCAGCTCCGGCGGGTTCAGCGTGCCGACCACGGCCAGCGCCGTCTTGTCGCCGTCGCTGACGCGGTAGATGCCCGGCCCCTGGGCGTTGACCCGGCCGGCATAGAGGCCGGGTGTGGTCTCGGCCAGCGTCACGGTCTGGGCCTTGCCGTCCGGGTCGGTCACGGTGATCGGCGGGTTGCTCTGCTCCAGGCTGCGGCGGCTGATCTCGATGCGCTGGCCGGCGGATTCGGCCCGCAGCACATTCTCCTCCAGCTCCGGCTCGCGCATCAGCCAATGCGCCAGCCGGCGCAGCAGCTCGGCCTGCGGGCCGCCGCCTTCGAAGCCGCGGCTCCACAGCCAGATCTGGTCCGATGCCATCTGCGCCACCCGGCCCTCGCCGACCCGGTTGAGGAACAGCAGCGGCCGGCCGCTGACCCCGGTCATCACCACATTGCCGGAATGCGGCACCACGTCGATCTGCCGGAACCAGCGGCCCCAGCTCGGCGCGCCGCCCGGCCCGTCGGTGGAGCCCGGCAGCATTGCCGTCACCGGATGGCGCTGGCCCAGCTCGGTCACGGTGGGGCGGTAGCCCTGTTCCAGCACCTCGCCGGTCGGCTCGGCCGGCAGGATGTTGCCGATCGGCGTACGGTACAGGCTCAAGGGCTCGGCGAAGGCCTCGCCGGACACCTCGAGGAAGGCGCCGCCCTCCTGCACGTAGCGGGCGATGTTGCCGAGATAGAGGTTCGGCAGCACGCCCATCCGCCGGTAGCGGTCGAAGATGATGAGATCGAAATCCTTGAGGTTGGTCTCGAACAGCTCGCGGATCGGGAAGGAGATCAGCGACAGCTCGTTGATCGGCGTGCCGTCCTGCTTCTCCGGCGGGCGCAGGATGGTGAAGTGGACCAGGTCGACCGACGGGTCGGATTTCAGGATGTTCCGCCAGGTGCGCTCGCCCGGATGCGGCTCGCCCGACACCAGCAGCACGCGCAGCCGGTCGCGCACGCCGTTGACGACGATGGCGGCGCGGTTGTTGGCCTGGCTCAGCTCGCCCGGCAGGCCCTCGACCGCGAATTCGAACACGGTCGGGCCGCCATGGTCGAGGTGGAAGCTCACCTGGGTGTCGCGCCCGACCGGCAGCTGCAGCGCCTCCGGCGCGCCGGCGTCCTTGGTCGCGGTCACGGTGGCGACGGCGCCGGGCTCGGCCTTCGGCAGGTCGTCGACCCGCAGGGTTACGGTCACGTCCTGGCCGACCAGGCCGAAGCTCGGCGCCTGGGACACGACGATGCGGCGGTCGATCTCGTCCTTGCGCCCGGTCAGCAGGGTGTGGACCGGGCCGAAGGCGGTGCGGGCGGCCGGAGTGGTCGGCACGTCGTGCACCTGGCCGTCGGTGACCAGGATGGCGCCGGCCAGCCGTCGCCGCGGCACATCCGCCGTGGCCGCGCCCAGCGCCTCGAACAGATGGGTCTCGTCGAGCGAGGCGTCGGCGCCTTCGCCGACGGTGACGAAGCGGGTCTCCAGGTCGGGGAAGGCGGCCAGCTTGGTGTGCAGGTCGGCCACGGCGGCGTCGATCCGGGCCGGGCGGTCCTCGATCTGGTCGGACGGCGACCGGTCGACCACCACCACCGCCACGTCGCGGATCGGGTCGCGCTTCTCCTCCACCAGCGACGGGTTCAGCAGGGCTGTGGCCAATGCGAGGAAGGCGAGGGCGCGCCAGGGCAGGCCGGGCGCGCGGCGCCAGACGCCGATCAGCAGCGCCAGCACGGCCAAGCCCAGCAGTGGGCCGAGGACGATCCAGGGGAGAAGAGGCGCGAGGGCGACGGAGGCTGCGTCCATGCTTATTGCCCCAGCCGTTCCAGGATCGCCGGGACATGCACCTGGTCCGACTTGTAGTTGCCGGTCAGGGCGTACATCACCAGGTTGACGCCGAAGCGGAACGCCATCTCGCGCTGGCGCTCGCCGCCCGGCACCACCGGCAGCATCGGCGCCCCGCCGGCATCGATCGCCCAGGCGCCGGCCCAGTCATTGGCACCGATGATGATGGTGGAGACGCCGTCATTGACCGTGGCGTCCGCGGTCTCGACCCAGACATCGCCACCGGCATAGCGGCCGGGGAAATCCTGCATCAGGTAGAAGGCGCGGGTCAGGATGTGGTCGGGCGGCACCGGCGTCAGCGGCGGGATATCCAGGCCCTTGGTCAGGTCGCGCAGCCGCTCCGCCCCGGGGCCGGACAGCGACCCGGTGCCGCCCATCGCCTGGTCGCGGGTGTCGAAGAAGATGGTGCCGCCGGTGCGCAGGAAGGCGTTCAGCTTGGCCACCGCGGCATCCGACAGCGGCGGCTGGGCCGGCGTCACCGGCCAATACAGCAGCGGGAAGAACGCCAGCTCGTCGCTCTCGACATTGACGCCGACCGCGCCCTCGGCATTGACCGAGGTGCGGTCGCGCAGCACCTGGGCCAGGCCTTCCAGCCCGGCCTGGCTGACGCTGTCGACATCCTGCTGCCCGGTCTCGACATAGGCGAGGCGGACATGGTTGGCCATGGCGATGATCCGGGCGTCGTCCTCGGCCCGGGCCGGCGCGGGCCCGGCCAGGGCCGCGACGGCGAGGCTGGCGACCAGGATCGATGCGGTGGCGCTGCGCCGCGGCGGCGTCAGCAGCCCGCGCAGGAGCAGGGCCAGGATGCCGTCGATAATGAGCAGCGCCATGGCGGCGGCAAAGATCCAGGGGCGCAGATCGACCTCGGCCGGGGCCTCGTAGCTTGAGACGGTAACGCCGCCGGGCATATCGCCGATCGGCTCCAGGGTGGTCACGGCGGAGCCCAGGTTCAGGGCCTGCCGGTTGTCCTCGGTGCCGTAGAAGCCGGGGGGATGCTCCGGCCCGGGTATCGTCGTGGCGAAGGCCGGGCCGGCGATCGGCAGGGCCAGCGGCGGCGGCGGCACCAGCCTCCCGTAGCCGTCCAGCACCCGCACCGGCGGCAGGCTGGCCGGGCCGCTGCTGCCGCCGACGCCGCTGCCCAGCGCCACCAGGCGGCGCAGCATGTCGACGAACAGGCCCGAGAAGGACAGGTTCGACCAGGCCGGGCCGGCCGTGGTGTGGACCAGCACCAGCCAGCCGCGGCCGCGCTTCTCGGCGGTGACGATCGGGGTGCCGTCGGTCAGCCGGGCCCAGGTCTTGTCGGCCAGGTCGGGCGACGGGTCGGCCAGCACCTGGCGCTGCACCCGGATGTCGGGCGGCAGGGTCAGGCCCTGGAACGGGCTGGTGGCGTCGAACGGCGCCAGCGCCATCGGCTCGGTCCAGGACATCGCGCCGGACAGGGTGCGGTCGCCGAAGCGCAGCGGCACCGGCACCAGCGGGTCGGGGTTGGCCGCCAGGATCGGCCCGGCGAAGCGGATCAGGGCGCCGCCCGCCTCCATCCACCGGGTCGCCGCCTCGCGGTCGGCATCGGAGGACAGGGCGCCGTCCGGCAGCAGCAGCGCGGCCAGCCGGTCGTTCGACTGGGTGCCGCCCAGCAGCTCGGCGACGCTGCCGCGGCGGATCTCGGCGAAGGGCTCCAGCGCCCGCTCAAGGTAGAAGCTCTCGGTCAGCAGCGGCTGAGCCCGCGCGGTGTCCTGCGGCGCTGCGACGCCGACCGGCCGGCGGCGCCAGCGTTCATCGACCAGCATGGTCGCCCCGGCAGTGGTCTCGCTCTCGATCGACACGGCGGCGATCTCGTTGCGCGCGGTCGACGGCAGGTCGAACCGGGCCTCGGCCTGGCGTTGCCCGGCGGCGAAATGCACCTCGGTCCGGGCCAGCGGACGGCCATCCTCGGCCACGGCTCTCACCACCAGCGGGATGTCGCCGGTGGCGGTGGCGGCGGCGCGGCGCACCGGCACGGTCAGTGCGGCGTCGACCACCTGCGGCGTGCCGAGCAGATGCGCCAGTTCGACGGAGGGTGGCACCAGCATCTCCAGGCTGCCGAAGCGCTGAAGCCGGGCGGCCAGATCGCGCGCCCCCGCCGCCTCCTTCTGGGTGGTGATGCCGTCGCTGGCCCAGACGACATGGACCGAGCCGGGCAGGCGCAGCGCATCGACCGCCTTCAGCGCCGCCGTCCGGTCGGTCGGCCAGGGGCTGGGCGCCAGCGCGTCGATCACGCCGCGCGCCTCGGCCGGGCGCAGCAGCCGGCTCGGGGCGATCGGCTCGCCCGGGGCGGTCGGCGCGGTGGTCAGCAGCACCAGGTCGCGGCCGGCGCGCTCGGCCTTGTCGACGGCGGCGCGCAGGGCCTCCTGCCGCTGCGGCCAGGCCTTGCCGGCGGCCCAGCCATTGTCGACCACCAGCAGCACCGGGCCGCTGCCCGGCAGCGCCGCGCTCGGGTTCAGCACCGGATGCGCCAGGGCGACGATGATCAGCGCGGCCAGGGCCAGGCGCATGACCAGCAGCCACCACGGCATCCGCTCCGGCGTCTCCTCCTGCGCCTGCAGGCCCAGGAGCAGCCGGATCGCCGGGAAGCTCAGGCGCCGCGGCGCCGGCGGGGTGACGCGCAGCAGCCAGTAGATCACCGGCAGCAGGATCAGCGCCGCCAGGATGGCGGGTGCCAGGAAGACGAGGGCGCTGATACTCACCATCTGGCCCTGCCGGTCGTGGCCCCGGACATCGCGCCCCACAGGCCGAGCAGCGCCGCCTCCGGCGACCGGTCGGTGCGGTGGACGGCGAAGGTCCAGCCGGCGCTGCGCGCGATCGCGGCAAGGCCGTCCTGATGCGCCGCCAGTCGCTCGCGATAGGCGTCGCGGACCGAGCGCACGCGGGGAATCAGTGTCGATTCGACCTCTTCGACGCCTTCGAAGCGGATGCGGCCCTCGAAGGGCAGGGTGGCTTCGGCGGGGTCGAGGATCTGCAGGAGGTGGCCGCGCACGCCGCGCGCCGCATAGGCCGCGACCGAGGCGCCGAACTGGTCGAGCGGGGCGAGGCAGTCGCCCAGCAGCACCATGCCGGCGTGGCGCGGCACCCGCAGCTCCCACGGCACGGCCTTGGTGTCGGGTGCGTCGCCCGGCGCAGTGCCTTCCGGCGAACGGTCGAGCGCCGCGGCCAGGCGCAGCAGATTGGCCCGCCCGGTCGCCGGCGGTGCCCCGCCGCCGATCAGCGCCACCCGCTCACCGGCGCGGTTGAGCAGTGAGGCGAGGGCGAGCAGCAGCACCTCGCCGCGCTCGCGCTTGGTCGGGATGCCGTTGGAGGAGCGGTAATCCATCGAAGGCGAGGCATCGCGCCACAACCACACCGTCTGCACCGCGGCCCATTCGGTCTCGCGCTGGAACAGACCCTCGGTCTTGCCCGACTGGCGCCAGTCGATCCGGCCGACCGGCTCTCCCGGCTGGTAGCGGCGGAACTGCCAGAAGCTTTCGCCGACGCCGACCCGGCGGCGGCCATGCACGCCCTGGGCCACGGTCGCGGCGATCCGGTCGGCGGCGACCAGCAGCGGCGGCAGCGTCGCGGCCAGCGCATCGGCGGCCTTGCGCCGCGCGGCGCCGGCCAGGGGTGGGGGAGGGGCGAGCGCCACCGGCCTCAGCCCAGGCGGGCGACCAGCCGCTCGATCACATCGGTGATCGTCGCGCCGTCGGCCCGTGCTGCGAAGGTCAGGGCCATGCGGTGCTGCAGGATCGGGTGGGCCAGCGCCGCGACATCGTCGATCGACGGCGACGGCCGGCCGGTCAGCAGCGCGCGGGCCCGGCAGGCCAGCATCAGCGACTGGCTGGCGCGCGGGCCGGGGCCCCAGCCGACCATGCGCTGCACCTCCGGCAGATCGGTCGAATCGGGCCGGGCGGCGCGGACCAGCGACAGAATGGCGTCGACCACGGTCTCGCCCACCGGCAGGCGGCGCACCAGGCGCTGCGTCCGCTGCAGCGACTCCGGGCTCATCACCGCCTCGATCTGGGCCTCGGCGACACCGGTGGTGGCCAGCAGGATGCGGCGCTCCGCCGCCAGGTCGGGATAGCCGACATCGACCTGCATCAGGAATCGGTCCAGCTGCGCCTCGGGCAGGGGATAGGTGCCCTCCTGCTCCAGCGGGTTCTGGGTGGCCAGGACATGGAAGGGTTCCGGCAGCGGCAGGTAGCGGCCGGCGATCGACACCCGGTGCTCCTGCATCGCCTGCAGCAGCGCCGACTGGGTGCGCGGGCTGGCGCGGTTGATCTCGTCGGCCATCAGCAGCTGGCAGAACACCGGGCCGGGCAGGAAGCGGAAGCTGCGGCGTCCGGTCTCGGTCTCCTCCAGCACTTCGGAGCCGAGGATGTCGGCCGGCATCAGGTCGGGGGTGCACTGCACCCGGCGCTCGTCCAGGCCCAGCACGGCGCCCAGCGTCTCGACCAGCCGGGTCTTGGCCAGGCCGGGCAACCCGACCAGTAGGACATGGCCGCCGGCCAGGATGGTGATGAGGCTCTGGTCGATCACCTCTTGTTGGCCGAAGATGACCCGGCCGATCATGCTGCGGACGGCGGACAGGCGCTCGACCGCCGCATCGATGTCGGCGGGCGTGGCCGGCGTGTCGAGATCGGTCGGGGACGAAACGGTCGTTTGCATGGGCGTGCCGCTCTGCCTGTGATCGAATGAGCCGGTGATCTGATGCGCGGTATCTGACGGGCTTATTGCAAGAGTATGGCGGAATTGGGCGAAGACGAGTCGAACAAAACGCACCCCGGCCGGGCGCCGTCTGACGCAGCCGGCGGCGATGCCCCGCTGGCGGCGGCGCTGGCCGATGCCCGGCGTGGGGCCCCCTCAACCAACCCGACCGCGGCGGACGAGGCCTATGACATCCGCATCGGCCGCGACGGCACCTGGTACTATCACGGCGGCCCGATCCGCCGGATCGCCCTGGTCAAGCTGTTCGCCACAGTGCTGCGTCGCGACGACGCCGGGGATTACTGGCTGATCACGCCGGCCGAACGTGGCCGGATCACGGTCGACGACGCCCCCTTCGTCGCCGTCGCGGTCGATGCCGCGGGGGAGAGCGAGGACCAGGTTCTGACCTTCCGCACCAATCTCGACGCGCTGTGCGAGGCCGGACCGTACCACCCGATCCGCGTCGCCTTCGCGGCGGGCACGGGCGTGCCGTCGCCCTATATCCAGGTCAAGGGCGGGCTCGAGGCGCTGCTGGCGCGCCCGGTGTTCTACGAGCTGGCCGAACGCGCCGTCAGCCATGAGGGCCGGATGGGGGTGTGGAGCCACCGGGTTTTCTTCCCGCTGGACCAGGCGTGACAGGACCCGACCCCTCCGCACCGGCCGATCTGGAGCGGCTGCGGCGATACCGGCCGAAGCTGTCGCGCGGCGACCACGATTTGAACCCGGACCTCAAGCCGCTGGCGGCGCTGCGCCCGGCGGCGGTGCTGGTGCCGATCGTCCGGCGGCCGGAGGGCGACACCATCCTGCTGACTCTGCGCACGCCGCATTTGACCGCCCATGCCGGCCAGATCAGCTTCCCCGGCGGCGGCGTCGACCCCGGCGATGCCGACCCGCTGGCGGCGGCGCTGCGCGAGACGGAGGAGGAGATCGGCCTGCCGCGCGACCGGGTCGAGATCGTCGGCCGGCTCGACACCTATGTCAGCCGCACCGGCTTCGAGATCCAGCCCTTCGTCGGGCTGCTGGTGCCGCCGTTCGAGACGGCGCCGGACCCGTTCGAGGTGGCCGAGATCTTCGAGGTGCCGCTGGCCTTCATCCTGGCGCCGGGCAACCCGAAGCTGCACCGCATCACCGTGCAGGGGGTCGAGCGGCAGTATTATGCCTTCCCCTATCGCGACCGCTATGTCTGGGGCGTGACCGCGGGCATCCTGCGCAATCTGCGTGACGTTCTGCTCGGACCTGCTCCTTGACCGGCTATGACCTGCCCTCGCACCACCTGTCGCCCTTGCCCGGCTGGGCCGTGGACCGTGCCGCCCGGGCGGTGATCGACGCCCTGTCGATCCCGGGCTTCGACCCGCGCTTCGTCGGCGGCTGCGTCCGCAACGCCCTGCTCGGCCGCGACGCGGCGGATGTCGACATCGCCACGCCGCTGCGGCCGGAGGCGGTGATGATCGCGCTGCGCAACGCCGGGCTCGGCGTGATCCCGACCGGGCTGGAGCACGGCACCCTCACGGCCCGGTCCGGCAATAAGAGCTTCGAGGTCACGACGCTGCGGGTCGATGTCGAGACCGACGGCCGGCACGCCGTGGTCGAATTCACCGGCGACTGGCGGGCCGATGCGGCGCGGCGCGACTTCACCATGAACGCGCTGTCGGCCGACCCGGACGGCGCGGTGCACGACTATTTCGGCGGCGTGGCGGATGCGCTGGCCGGCCGGGTCCGCTTCGTCGGCGACCCGGCCAAGCGCATCGCCGAGGACGCCCTGCGCATCCTGCGGTTCTTCCGCTTCCACGCCCATTACGGCCAGGGCGACCCCGACCCGGCGGCGCTGGCGGCCTGCGCGGCGGCGGCGGGCGGGCTGGACCGGCTGTCGGGCGAGCGGGTCCGGGCCGAATTGCTGAAGCTGCTGGCCGCGCCGGACCCGGTGCCGGTGTGGCGGGCGATGATCGACGCCGGCATCGCCGGGCACGTGCTGGGCGAGGATGGCGACATCGTCCGGCT
>NZ_JBYRFX010000210.1:0-2740 GCF_057815775.1 Inquilinus sp. | reverse complement strand
TTGATCTCCATGTAGCGGCCCTCGCCATCCTCCGGCGGGGCGGCGGAGCCGATCTCCTTCTTGATCCGCTCGGACGAGCCTTCGCCGATCAACAGGTTATGGTTGCGCCGGATGTACGCGATGATCGCCTCGTCCATCTTGTCGCCCCCGACCCGGACCGAACGGGAGTAGACGATGCCGCCGAGCGACAGCACCGCGACCTCGGTGGTGCCGCCGCCGATGTCGACCACCATGCTGCCGGTCGGCTCGGTCACCGGCAGGCCGGCGCCGATCGCCGCCGCCATCGGCTCCTCGATCAGGTAGACCCGGCGGGCGCCGGCGCTCTCGGCCGATTCCTGGATGGCACGGCGCTCGACCGCGGTCGACCCCGACGGCACGCAGATGATCATCTCAGGCGCCGCGAAGCTGCGCCGGTTGCTGACCTTGCGGATGAAATGCTTGATCATTTCCTCCGCCACCTCGAAATCGGCGATGACGCCGTCGCGCAGCGGCCGGATGGCGGTGATGTTGCCCGGCGTACGGCCAAGCATCAGCTTGGCCTCGTCGCCAACCGCCAGAACCTGCTTCTTGCCACGAATCGTCGTAATTGCGACGACCGACGGTTCATTCAGGACGATGCCACGGCCTTTGACATAGACCAGGGTGTTCGCCGTGCCGAGATCGATGGCCATATCGGCGGAGAGGAAACCGAAAAAATTGAACATGCGGCTGTGATTTCCTGTCAGCCGGACGCGGCTGGGAGGGGTCCAGAGCGAGGGGCGGAGACGGCGGGCCGATCCCGCCGACGCGTTGCTTTAGACCAGCCTGCTCCGAGTCTCAAGGGGAGAGTCGGACACGCCCGACTCGCCTCAAAATCACATGCCGTGTTCGGCCATCGCCCCGCTGACGCCGACATCGCGCGGCGGTGCGCACTGGCCCGGGCGGCGATAGACGCAGATATCGCCGGGGCAGCTCTCCAGACGGTAGCCGGTGTTGGCAGGCATCTGGTCCGGCCGCGCCATGATGTAATTGAAGGCTGCGGCACCGCGCCAGAACCGCCTGTTGTCGTCGCCATACCAGAACACCGGCACGTCGCGGTGCAGCGTGGCGTAGCCCGGCAGGTCCGACCACGGCGTCAGCAGGCCGAGGCCGCACAGCGCCTCGCTGTCGTGCAGCACCTCGGCGGCCGCGATGCCGGACGCGACCCGCGTCCACTCCGGCGCCCAGCGGTCGCTGACCGACAGCAGGCCCGAGGCCAGCAGCCAGGCGGCGCACAGCACGACCAGCGGCGCCCAACGCGGGCCGGGCAACACCCCGGACAGTCGCTTGGCCAGACGTTCGGTCCCGAGTGCCGCGAGGATCAGCAGGAACGGCAGCGCCGGCAGGACGAACCGGTATTCCTTATGGGCGACGAAGGTGTGCGACAGCACGATGGCGACCGGCACCGCGACCAGCATCGGCTGGCCCCGGGCGCCCATCACGATCAGCGCGGCCATCGGCAACAGCCACCAGGACCAGATCGCCGCGTATTCCTGGAAATAGAAGCCGAGCGGCATCACGCCGAAGCTGCGGCTCTTCTCCTCGACGATGTTGATCCAGAAGTTCTTCAGCACCGATTGGAACGGCCAGCCGAGCGTGGCCCAGTCGAGCAGGCCGTTGCACAGCACCACCGGCACCAGCCCGGCCAGCAGCATCGGCCGCATCCGGCCGCGCCAGTCGCCGCGGCCGGCGACGACGATGGCGGTCAGGATCGCCGGCGCCAGGTGGAAGCGGAAGACGAAGACGAAGCCGAACAACAGGCCCGCCGCGATCAGCCGCCGGTGGTCGCCGGTTTCGGCGGTCCAGGCCAGCCAGCAACCGACCAGCAGCAGGCTGGTGGCGATCGATTCGGTCAGCGCGGTCGGGGCGTAGTAGATCAGTTCGAACCAGATCGTGGCGATGAAGGCGGCGGTCAGCCCGGCCGTCAGCCCGGAGACGCGGCGGGCCCACAGGAAGGCCACGACGGGAATGCTGAGCGAGAGGGCCGACCACAGCAGCTTCGAGACGCCGAGATAGGCGGCCGGTTCGTCGCTGACCCAGGACACCGCCTTCATCAGCCCGGCCAGCATGCCTGGCAGCACCCAGGACCGGATGCCATCGCGGTATTCCCACGGCACGATGCCGCGGCCGAAGGCCAGGCGATGCGCCTGTTCGTAATACTGGAACAGCTCGTCGGCGTGATGGATGCGCGGGAAGGCCAGGGCCAGGGCGAAGCGCAGCAGCAGCCCGAAGGTGATCAGGCCGGCGAGGCCGATCGCCCAGCTGGGCCAGCGGTCGAGCACCCCCGGCCGCGACGGATAAGGCAGGGCAACTGAGGCTGCGGCGCCGGCCGGTCGGCCTGGGTAGCGATCGGCGACGGAGGGGTCGACCGGCCGGCGGTGTTCCACAGTGTCGTCGGTCATGTCGTCCCGAATCGCGCCAATCAAATAATAGTGTGATGCTGCCTATAACACCGGCAACGCCGTTTTCGTCCGGTAAATTCTACAAAAAGCATCATAACCACAATCTTGTTCAGACTTTGTCCCCGGTGGCCGGAACGGCAATCGCCCCGACCTGCGGTGGGCCACCCGGGATTAAAACCCTACGGGGTTCACACATTTCGGATTTCGTTAGCGAGGGCGTTCTGGGAATGATTCAAGAGGCGCGCTGTCGGGTAAATTGCGGGGTGCGAGATGGCGCGGCGTGCTGCGGTGCTTGGGGATGCGCGACGGGATGCGCGCGC
>NZ_JBYRFX010000209.1:0-3038 GCF_057815775.1 Inquilinus sp. | reverse complement strand
GGCTTCCAGCGGCTGCAGGACGAGCTGAAGCAGCTGTGGCGGGTCGAGCGGCCGAAGGTGGTCGAGGTGGTGTCCTGGGCCGCCGGCAACGGCGACCGGTCGGAGAATGGCGACTACATCTACGGCAAGAAGCGGCTGCGCGAGATCGACCGCCGGGTCCGGTTCCTGACCAAGCGGCTGGAGATCGCCGAGGTGGTCGACCCGGCCCGCCAGACCAACCGCGACCGGGTCTATTTCGGCGCCACCGTGACCTATGTGGACAGCCAGGAGCGCGAGCGCACCGTGCGCATCGTCGGCATCGACGAGACCGATGCGGATGCCGGCGACATCAGCTGGATCTCACCCCTCGCCCGCGCCCTGGCGCGGACGCAGGAGGGCGATGTGGTCGAGGTTCGCACCCCCGGCGGGATCGAGACCGCCGAGGTGATCGAGATCCGGTACGGCAAGGGCTGAGAGAAACCTGTCATCGCGAGGAGCGAAGCGACGCGGCGATCCAGAGATCGAGCCGCTGGATCGCTTCGCCTTCGGCTCGCGATGACGGTGATTGAGGAAGCGGTCGCCTCAGCCCGCGCTCGCCTTGACCCACAGCGCGGCCAGCGCTTCGATCCCGGCCTGGTCCTCGGCGTCGAAGCGGCCGGGCAGCGGGCTGTCGAGGTCGAGCACGCCCAGGACCTCGCCGTCACGCAACAGCGGCACCACCAGTTCGGAGTGCGAGGCGGCATCGCAGGCGATGTGGCCGGGGAAAGCGTTCACGTCTTCCACCAGCACCGATTGCCGCCGCTCCGCCGCCGTGCCGCAGACGCCACGGCCGAGCGGGATGCGGATGCAGGCCGGCTTGCCCTGGAACGGGCCGAGCACCAGCTCGCCCGCGCCCCGCAGCAGGTAGAAGCCGGCCCAGTTCAGATCCGGCAGGCCATTGAAGATCAGGGAAGAGAGGTTCGCGGCGTTGGCGATGGCGTCGGTCTCGCCATGGAACAGCCCCTCCGCCTGGGAGAGCAGGTCGCGATAGGCTTCCGCCTTCGGCAGGGCGGGATCGAGGCGTGCGGTCTGGAACATCGGTCGGTCCGGCTTCGGAAACAGGAGGACACCGTAAAGGATGGGGATGCCGGGGTCGCGCGGAAAGGGTGGCGCAGAGCGGGATTGCCCCGAGAGCATTTCAGCCCTTTGCCGGCCGGCGGAGCCGTGCTGAGACTGGCGCATCACGCCATTCCTGATGCGAGACCCCGCCATGCCCCGCTATGCCTTCGAGACCGTCGATGTCTTCACCGACCGCCGCTTCGGCGGCAACCAGCTGGCGGTGTTCCCGGATGCGCGCGGCCTGTCGGATGCCGAGATGCAGTCCCTGGCCGCCGAATTCAACCTGAGCGAGACGACCTTCGTGCTGCCGCCGGAGAACCCGGCCCACAGCGCCCGGGTGCGGATCTTCAACCGGACCTATGAGATGCCCTTCGCCGGCCACCCCAATGTCGGCACCGGCTGCGTGCTGGCCCGGCACGGGCTGGACCGCGACGGCGTGCTGCTGTTCGAGGAGCTGTCGGGCCTGGTCGAGGTGCGGGTCGAGCGCGATGCGGCGGGGGCCGTCACCGGCGCCGTGATCGCCGCCCCACAGCCGCTGACGACGACGCTGGAGCTGCCGCCCGAAGCGATCGCCGCCTGCGTCGGCCTGGCCCCCGAAGACGTCCTGACCGCGGCGCACCGCCCGGTGCTGGCCAGCGTCGGCATCCCCTTCGTGCTGGTCGAGGTGACCGGCGAGGCGCTGACCCGCGCCACCCCCGATATCGCTGCCTTCCGCCGCACCCAGGCCGAATTCCCGGGCGTCGAGCGCCGGCTGTCGCTGCATCTCTACGCCCGCGACGCCGCCGCGCCCGATATCGCGGCGCCGGGCGGCGCCCACATCCGCGCCCGGCTGTTAGCGCCGCTGTCCGGCACCCATGAGGACGCCGCGACCGGCAGCGCCAACGCCACGCTGGGCGCGCTGCTGCTGTCGCTGTCCGGCGCCGAGACCGGCCGGGCCGAGATCGTCCAGGGTGTCGAGATGGGCCGCCCGAGCCTGCTGCAGGTCACCGCCCGCCGCGATGCCGACGGCGTCCGCTCGACCGTCGGCGGCGGCTGCGTCTCGGTGCTGAAGGGCGAAGCGGAAGTTTAGTTTTGCGCTGCCTCTCCCGTAAACGGAAGAGGCAGCGCTTGGTTCGTCCTGCCAGCCTGAACTGAAATCATCCGGCTCTAAGAGTCCGTTTGGAAACGCGTTGGCGTGAGTCGGCTGGTGGTGGTTTTGAGAACCGGCGCGCAGCGGACGTTGGTCCGTGAGCACCGGAAGCGCAAAAAACGCCATCAGACGGCCGCGCCGGCGTGTTTCCAGACGGACTCTAGGCGCCCAGCTTTGCCAGCACGCGGGTCCAGCCGGCCTCGCGTGCCTGGTCGCGGAAGGGGGTCTTGTTGCCCCAGGGATCCGTGCCGACCTTGGGGTTGGCCTTCGCCGCCAGCAGGGCCAGCGCGACATCCTCGGACCCGGCCATCCGCAGGGCGGTGGCGCCGTTGTCGGCCACGGCATTCACATCGGCACCGGCCGCGGCCAGCAGGCGGATGACCTCGGGGGACAAGGCCACCATGAGCGGTGTCAGGCCGGAGGTGAGCCGGCCGCTGGCATCGCCCCCACGGGCCAGGACGGCCTGAACGCGCTTGGTGTCGCCCGCCTGCGCCGCGATGCCGAGCGCCTGGGTCAGGTCCGGCTTCGTGCCGCGCTGCAGCGCCGTGTCGATCACCGCGACCTCGATCGCCGTCTTGCCCCGCACCGCATGCAGCAGCGGCAGCGACCCCCGCCCGCTGCCCTGGCCGCCCAGCGGCGCGCCTGCAGCCAGCAGCCCCTGCAGGAAGGCCGTGCGCTCGTAGCGGGCAGCGTCGGCCAGCAGATCGGCCCCGGCCTCCGAGCGGAAATCGAACCCCTGCGCCTTCAGCAGGCCGACCGTCTCCTCTGTCCCCGAGACCCAGCGGTCGGTGCCGGTGACGCGGTCGATCTCGTCCTCCAGCGCCGTGACCGC
>NZ_JBYRFX010000208.1:0-6670 GCF_057815775.1 Inquilinus sp. | reverse complement strand
CTGGGCCAGGTCACCCGGGCGATGGAGGATTCGATCGGCCGGGTGCTGCTGAAGAAGGAAGACCCGGCCGCCGTCGCGGCCTGGCTCGGCAAGCAGGTCAACAAGGCCCTGCGGCAGTCCGGGCAGCTGAGTTCGTCATAGAGACGGCACGGAACCACCCCTTCTGTCATGCCCGGACTTGATCCGGGCATCCAGAGTCTGTCGACATCTTCTGGATTGCCGGGTCAAGCCCGGCAATGACAGTGAAACTGAAGTGGCTTGGGTGCCTGGGGAGGATATCGGGAGCATGAAGGCCGAAGCCGCAGCGCAGATGCCGACCCTCGCCATCCGGACCGCCGGCCGCCGGCACCCGACCCGGGCCGGCCGGATCCGGCGGACCGCGCTGGTGTTCCTGGCCCCGGCCGGGATCCTGTTCCTGATCCTGATCGCCTATCCGCTGCTGCGGGTGCTGTGGGACAGCCTGCACATTGTCAACCTGGTCAACCCAAGCGTCACCGGCTTCGCCGGGCTCGAGAACTATCGGACGGTGTGGGAGGACGAGGATTTCCTGCCGGCCGTCCGCAACACCGCGGTCTGGACCATCCTGTCGGTGGTCGGCGAATACGCACTGGGCCTCGCCTCCGCCGTCGCGTTGGCCCAGCCGGTGCGGTTCCGGGCCATCTTCCGCGGCCTGATCATCGTGCCCTGGGTGATCCCGATCGCCGTCGCCGGGCTGAACTGGACCTGGATGCTGACCCCGGATTACGGGATCCTGAATGTCTGGATGGTCAGGCT
Organism: Inquilinus sp.; assembly: GCF_057815775.1. Classification (NCBI taxonomy): domain Bacteria; kingdom Pseudomonadati; phylum Pseudomonadota; class Alphaproteobacteria; order Rhodospirillales; family Rhodospirillaceae; genus Inquilinus; species Inquilinus sp. The sequence continues at coordinate 5,896 of NZ_JBYRFX010000208.1, read as the reverse complement.
CGGCCTGCTCGACAGCCCCTATCCCTGGCTCGGCCAGATCGACACCGCGCTGCTGACGGTGACCTTCGTCAACATCTGGCGCAGCTATCCCTTCTACACCATCAGCCTGCTGGCGGCGCTGCAGGCGATCCCGCGCGAGCTGCACGAGGCGGCGGCGGTGGACGGGGCAGGGGCGTGGCGCCGTTTCCGGGTCATCACCCTGCCGCATCTGCGCACGGTGTCGCTGACCCTGATCTTCATCCACATCATCTGGACCGCGATCAATTTCGACTTCATCTGGGTGATGACCGAGGGCGGCCCGCTGAATGCGTCGGAGACGGTGCCGATCATGATCTACCGCTACGCCATGCAGGATTTCGACGTCGGCGCGGCCTGCGCGGTCGCCAGCATGGCGATGGCGTTCATGGCCTGCCTGTTCTTCGTCTTCCATTACGGCGTCACCCGCCGCGGCCGGGCGGCGTGACGATGGTTGTCGGATCCTCCCAACGCTCGCTGCGCGGCCTGCTGACCTACGGCGTGCTGCTGCTGTTCACCGCCTACAGCCTGCTGCCCTTCCTGTGGATGATCGACACCGCGCTGAAGCCGGTGGCGGAGGTGCGCAGCGCCGATCCCAGCTTCTGGATCGACAGCCCGACCCTGTCGAACTTCCAGCGCGTGCTGGTCGACAGCGAATTCCTGACCTATTTCCGCAACAGCCTGATCGTGGCGGGCTGCGCCACCATCCTGACCATCACCATCGCCGTGTTCTGCAGCTATGCCCTCAGCCGCTGGGCTTTCCTGCCGCTGTCGCGCCTGGTCGGCGGCGCCCTGCTGCTGTCGCAGATGATCCCGGGCGTGCTGCTGCTGGTGCCGCTGTACATCCTGATGCAGCGCCTGGGCCTGCTCAGCACCTACGCCGCGCTGATCATCGTCTACTGCACCTTCACCATCCCGCTGTGCACCTTCATGCTGAAGGGCTTCTTCGACGCGGTGCCGCGCGAGCTGGAGGACGCGTCGGAGATCGACGGCTGCTCCCGCACCGGCTTCATCCTGCGGGTGCTGCTGCCGGTCTCGGCGCCCGGCATCTTCGCCACCGCGGTGTTCGCCTTCGTCACCGCCTGGAACGAGTTCATGTTCGGTTACGTGCTGATCAACACCGATGCGCGGCGGACGCTGACGCCCGGCATCATGATCTTCAAGGGCTCGCACCTGACTGACTGGGGCGGGCTGATGGCCGCCTCGGTGCTCGCCGTGGTGCCGATCGCCCTCGGCTTCGTCTATCTCCAGCGCTTCCTGGTCGAAGGCCTCTCCGCCGGTGCGGTGAAGGGCTAGACCGGGCGGCGCATGCCGGGATATCGCCGATGCATGAAGGATCGGCGAGGTTCTTCACTATGATTCTGTCCATTCGCCGCCCGCCCGAAGGCGGCTTATTCATTTCGATTCCGTCAGGAAGGACAAATATGAGCGCGCGGCTGCAGACCCTGGACGAATTCATCGCCGATCTGACGGTCGAGACGGATGATCCGGATTCCCCGGCCGCCGAGGTCGCGCGCATCCGCGACCGGGTCATCCGCTACATCGCCGCCATCGCCACGGACAGCGAAGTCCGGCTGGACCCTGAAGGAGACGAGGCGGCCCATGCCGCCGCTCGCCGGGAGATCGTCCTGAAGGCCACCTATCTCACCGAATTCGACGTCTCGCTGGAAAAGGGCGAGGCCGACGTGGCCGCGCCGAACAGCGAACTGGGCCGGGCCTTCGACGATCCCGACGGCTATCTCGGCTTCAAGCTGAAGCAGGCGCAGCGCGACCGGCTCCGCGATTTCGTCTCGGAGGCCCGCGCGGACGGGAAGGTCTCGGCTGGGGAGATCGTCGACTTCATGGTGCTGCAGGAGGAGATTTCCGGCCTGGAGCTGTACGATGCCCCGCGATCCAGCACCAACGGCGCCCGCATGCTGCTGCAGGCCCATGGCATCGATCCGACGGCGGTTCGGGTCGGCATGCTGGCGCGGCAGGTGGACGAGGCCGCCCGGCCGGCCGATGAGGACGACGACGAGGCGTAAGGATTACGCCGGATGCCCGTTGGCGTGGCCGTTGGCCGGCGCCATCACCTGCGGGAAGCGCAAGGTGACGCACAGGCCGGGCGCGTTGTCGGTCAGGATCAGCGTCGCCTTGTGCAGCCGCGCCACCGCCGAGACCAGGGACAGGCCCAGCCCGGCGCCGGCGGCGCTGCGGCTGGCGTCGAGCCGGACGAAGCGGTCTAGCACGCGGCTGCGTGCCTCCTCCGGAATGCCGGGGCCGTTGTCGCCGATGGTCAGCACGGCGCCGTCGCGGTCGCGCCGGACCGTCAGCGCGATCCGGCCGCCCTGCGGCGTGTATTTGATCGCGTTGTCCAGCAGGTTGGCCACGGTCTGCGCCAGCAGGTGGCTGTTGCCGGGCACGGTGACCCCGGGCTCGATCTCCACGGCCAGCACCTGCTCCTTCTCCTCGGCGACCGGGCCGTAAAGGTCGCCGGCATCGGCGGACAGGGCCGACAGGTCGATCGGGTTGAAGCGGTCGCGCACCGCCCCGGCCTCTGCCAGCGCGATCTCCAGCAGCGCGTTGAAGGTGGCCAGGATGTCGTCGGCATCGCGGATCGCATCCTCCATCACCCGGCGATAGCCCTCGGCATCGGTCTCGCCCATCAGCGTGACCTCCAGCCGGCTGGGCAGCCGTGAGATCGGGCTGCGCAAATCGTGCGCGATGTTGTCGGCGACGCCGCGCATGCCGGTCATCAGCCCGTCGATCTGGTCGAGCATGGCGTTCAGGCTGGTGGCCAGGCGGTCGAATTCGTCGCGGTTGCCGCGCACCGGCATGCGCCGCGCCAGGTCGCCCTGCAGGATACCCTCGGTGCCGCGGTTGATGCCCTCGATCCGCGCCAGCAGGCTGCGGCTCATCAGGATGCCGCCGGCGATGCCCAGCACGGCGGTCAGGATCAGGCCGCCGATCAGCGCGTCGGTCATCAGCTTGGTGAAGTCGGTGCGCTCGGTCATGTCGCGCCCGACCAGCAGGTAGAAGCCGCCTGCCAGGGCGAAGGTCTGCGCCCGGGCCACCTGCGGCTTGGCGTCCTCGCCCATGTTGGTGGCGACCAGGAAGTCGACCCAGCCCGGCTCACCCTGGGCGATCGGCGGCCAGGACGACAGGTTGCCCTCGATCCGGCCGTAGTTGTGGTCGGCCAGCAGGTACAGGCCGCGCCGGCCGGGGGCGGCTTGGCTGCGCTCGCGGATGATGCGCACCAGCCCGGGCAGGTTGAACTGGCGGTACTGCTCGGCCAGGCCGGTGATCTCGGCCTGGATGGTGTCGTCGGTCTGCGACGCGATCACCCGCACCGTCTGCCAGTACACGAACCCCAGCACGCCGGCGACCGAGGCGCCGAACACCAGCATGTAGATGATCGCGTAGCGGAAGGTGGAGCTGCGAAGGACCCTAATCAGATGCACGGAGGCAGTATCCGGCGCCGCGCACGGTCTGCAGCAGCGAGGTTTCGAAATCCCGGTCGATCTTCTGCCGCAGCCGGCTGATATGGACGTCGATCACGTTGGTCTGCGGGTCGAAGTGATAGTTCCAGACATTCTCCAGCAGCATGGTCCGGGTCACCACCTGGCCGGAGTGCCGCATCAGGTATTCGAGGATCTGGAATTCGCGCTGCTGCAAATCGATCTTGCGGCCGGAGCGGCTGACCGCGCGCGACAGCAAATCCATCTTCAGGTCGCCGATCTGCAGCTCGGTCTGCGCCGCCGCCGGGCCGGCGCCGCGGCGCAGCAGCGCCTCCAGCCGGGCCAGCAGCTCGGTGAAGGCATAGGGCTTGGTCAGGTAGTCGTCGCCGCCGGCGCGCAGGCCACGCACCCGGTCGTCGACCTGGCCCATGGCGCTGAGGAACAGCACCGGGGTCTGGTTGCCGTTGCGCCGGATGGTCTCGACAATCAGCAGGCCGTCCATGCCCGGCAGCATGCGATCGACGATCATGGCGTCGTAGGTTTCGCTGGTCGCCAGGAACAGCCCCTGCGGGCCGTCGGCGGCATGGTCCACCACGAATCCGCTCTCGCGCAGCCCCTTGGTGAGGTAATGCGCGGCCTGGGTGTCGTCTTCGATCACAAGAATTCGCATGGGGGGAGTCTACGACCAGCAGTGGGCTTCCGGAAATGACAAGCATGTCATGGCCGGCCCATCCTGCCGTTATCTTTTTTACTGTTTCGACGAGGCGTTCGGCCGGGTCAGGATGTAGAGGATCAGGATCGCGAAGAACACGGCGACGATGCCGATCGCCAAGGTCGAATGCACCACCAGGATCACGATCGTCAGGCTGATGGCCAGGCTGACGGCGGCCAGCAGCTTGGCCAGCGGCGGGATCGCGCCGTGCCGCTCCCAGGCCTGCAGCGGGGGGCCGAAGCGGCGATGGGTCAGCAGCCAGTTGTGCAGCCGCGGCGACGACCGGGCGAAGGCCCACAGCGCCAGGATCATGAAGATCGTCGTCGGCCACAGCGGCACGAACACGCCGATGATGCCGGCGACGACGCACAGCGTGCCGAAGACCTGCAGCAGGATGCGCAGGCCGGCCGGGCCGTAGGCGCCGATCCGGCTCCGCTCAGACCGCGGCATGGAGCATCGGCGGGCAAGGCCGCGCCGGCGACGCGGCGTCCAGCACCTCCGCCGGCACGCCCTGCACGGCGATGCGGCCCTCGGCCATCAGCACGGCGCTGTCGGCCAGGCGCAGCAGCGCCGGGCGATGGGTGATGACCAGGGTGGTGCGCCCGGCGGTCACGCGCTCCAGCGCGTCGATGATCTGGGCCTCGGTCTCGCTGTCCAGCCCCTCGGTCGGCTCGTCCAGCACCAGGATCGGCGCGTCCTTCAGCACGCAGCGGGCCAGGGCGATGCGCCGGGCCTGGCCGCCGGAGACCTGCACGCCGGCCTCGCCGACCCAGGTGTCCAGACCGCGCGGCAGGCTGTCGACCCAGCCGGCCAGGCCGGCGGCCTCGATCGCGGCGGCCAGCCCGGCATCCTCGGCATCGGGCGCGCCGATCAGCAGGTTGTCGCGGATGGTGCCGGCGAAGATCTGGCTGCGCTGCGAGAGATAGGCGATGCGGCGCCAGATCTCGGCCTGGGGCAGGGTGCGCAGGTCGGTGCCGCCAAGGGTGACGCTGCCCGCATCCGGGTCGCGGAAGCGCAGGATCAGGGCGGCCAGGGTGCTCTTGCCGCTGCCGCTGGGGCCCAGCACGGCGACCCGCTGGCCCTCCGCCAACTCGAGATCGATGTCACGAAGCGCCAGCCGGTCGCCCTCGCGGTAGCGGTAGGACACGCCGGACAGCACCAGCGCGTGGCCGGCCGGCGTCGGGGCCGGCGCTGCGGGGTCACGCACCAGCGGCACCAGCCCGGCGAAATCCAGCAGCCGGCGGGCCGCGGCGCGGGTGCGGCCGAGATTCTGGAAGGCGAGGGGCAGCGGCACCAGCGCGTCGAACAGCGCCAGGGCGCCCAGCATCATCAGCGCCACCGCCGGCCCCGGCAGGATGCCCGCGGCGACGCCGGCCACGCCCAGCGCCAGGATCGCCGCCGCCGCCAACTGCCCGGCCAGGCCGGACAGGGCGGTGGAGATGCCGGACAGCCGGGCCATGTGCCGCTGCGCCGCCATCAGCGTCTCGTTCTCGGCCAGCACCGCCTCGGCATGCCGGCCATCGGCCTGGTAGACCTTCAGCTCGGCCAGACCCTGGATGCCCTCGACAATGCGGGTGCGCAGCCGGGCCGTGGCCGCGGCGATGGCCTGGCCGGCCGGGGCGCCGACGCGCCGCATCGCCAGCGGCAGGGCGATGCCGACCAGCAGCGCCAGTGCCACCACGATCACCGCTGTCGGCGGGTCCAGCCACAGCAGCACGCCGCCGATCAGCAG
>NZ_JBYRFX010000207.1:0-2253 GCF_057815775.1 Inquilinus sp. | reverse complement strand
GTCGTTGCGGCGCTGAGTCAGCGTCGCCCAGTCCGACACCTGCAGGTCGACCTTGAAGCCGGCCGCCTTCAGGTACTCGGCCGCCACCAAGGCCATCTTGTAGTGGAACTCGTATTGCTGGCTGGTCAGGATCCGGATCGGCTCGCCGGCATAGCCGGCCTTGGCCATCAGCGCCGCCGCCTTTTCCGGATCACCCTGGTCGTAGCGGTCGGCCCCGGCGTCGCTGCGCCAGGGATAGCCCTCGGGATACATGGCGCCGTCGACCGCGAAGAAGTCAGGCTTGCCGAAGGCGGCCAGCATCATGTCGCTCTCGCTCAGCGCCGCCTGCACCGCCTGGCGCAGCTCCAGCTTCGCCAGCGGCCCCTGCTTGGTGTTCAGCATCATGATGGGGTAGCCGAAGGATTTCAGGATCACCGGCTCGGTGGTCGAAAGCCCGGTCAGCCGGTCATAGGATTCCACCGGCAGCAGGTCGGAAAAGTCGTACTGGCCGGAAATGGCGCCTTCGATCCGGGTGTTGGCGTTCGGCACCGGTACGAAGCGGATCTCGTCGAGCCAGGCGGTGCGGCGGCCGGCATAGCGGCTCGGCTCCTCCGACCGGGCGGCATAGCCGTCGAACCGGGTCAGCAGGATGTAGCTGTCCGGCTTGCGCTCGGCCAGCTTGTAGGGGCCGGTGCCGATCACCTGGGTCAGCGGGTCGTCCATATGCGCCTTCGGCATGATCACCGCGGCGCTGTTGTTGAAGGCCAGCAGCGACAGCAGCGGGGCATAGGGTTGCTTCAGTTTGATCTCGACCGTGAAGTCGCCGGTGGCCGAAACGCTGTCGATCATCGGCGCCGCCTGCTTGCCGCGCGAGGCGATGTGCATCCAGCGCTGCAGCGAGGCGACGACATCGGCCGCGGTCAGGGCCTCGCCGTCATGGAAGGTCACGCCCTGGCGGATCTTGATGGTGTAGATCTTGCCGTCCTCCGAGACCGCCGGCATCGCCTCGGCCAGCATCGGCTTCAGCCTCCAGTCGGCATCGAAGGTGAACAGAGTCTCGTAGACATGCTGCGTGATCATGCCCAGCAGGTCGCCGGTGTTCGCCATCGGGTCGAGCGTCGGCGGCTCGCCAATGGTGGCGACGTCGATCTTGCCGCCCTTGACCGGATCGGCGAGCGCCACCGCGGGCAGCAGGGCCACGGCGGCGAGAATGGAGAGCAGCAGGCGGCGCATGGGCTGGACCTTCGGTTCTTCCTTCGACCAACGAGCTTCCCCTCCCGCCACCGCTCGCGTCGGGAGGGGTGGATACCGCTCGCTACTTCTCGACGTAGGCGTTCCAGAAATACGGCCACGGCGCCGGCGTCACGCCCTGTAGCGTCTTCGACTTGGCCGACAGCGCGTTGAAGTCGCCGACCTTGATGAACGGCACCTCGTCGGCCATCACCTGCTGCACCCCGGCCCAGAGCTTCACCCGCTCCTCTTGCGTCAGCGCCTGGTTGAAGGCACCGACGGCCTTGTCCTTGGCCGGCGTGTCCCACCAGCCGGGCGACCCCTTGGCCAGCGCGCCGATCAGCGCCGGTTCCGGCAGGAACGGGCTGTGGCTGATATAGATGTCCCACAGCGCAGGGTCGGCGCGGCGCTGGGTCAGCGTCGCCCAGTCGGTGACGTCGACGTCGACCTTGAAGCCGGCCGCCTTCAGGTACTCGGCGGCGACCAGCGCCATCTTGTAGTGGAACTCGTATTGCCGGCTGGTCAGGATCCGGATCGGCTTCCCGTCATAGCCGGCATCGGCCAGCAGCTTCTGCGCGGCCTCGGCATCGCCCTTGTTGTAGGCGTCGGTGCCGACCTCGGAGCGCCAGGGGTAGCCCTCGGGGTACATCGCGCCGTCGACGGCATAGAAATCGGTGCTGCCGAAGGCGGCGGCCAGCATGTCCTCCTCATTCAGCGCCAGCTGCACGGCCTTGCGCAGCCTGAGGTCGCTGAGCAGGCCCTGCTTGGTGTTCATGACGAACACCGGCCAGCCGAACGGCTTGAGGATGATCGGCTCCGACGCCCCGGCCTTGATCTTGTCGAAGGCCTCGACCGGCAGCGAATCCGTGTAGTCGAACTGGCCGGCGACGGCGCCTTCGACCCGGGTGTTGGCGTTCGGGATCGGCACGAAGCGGATTTCGTCGAGATACTGGTTGCGGGCGCCGCCGTAACCATCGATTTCGCCGCCGAGCGACTGGTAGCCATCGAAACGCACCAGCTGGATATACTGATCCGGCACGCGCT
>NZ_JBYRFX010000206.1:0-5557 GCF_057815775.1 Inquilinus sp. | reverse complement strand
GAAACGGCCGGCTGAATCCGTCCGGCGGAGCGGGCCATCGCTCGCGCCGGATGCGTGCCTGTATCGGGAGAGTCTTCGGAAGTGAGCGACACGGCCAGCCATCTCGATGCCTTGCGCGCGCTGGTCGGGGCGCGCGGCCTGCTCGCGGCGCCCGACGACCTGTCCGCCTATGAGACCGGGGCCCGCTACGATCGCGGCCGGGCGGCGTTCGTGGTGCGGCCGGCGACCACGGCCGAGGCCTCCGCGGTCATGGCCTACTGCGTCCGCCACGGCATCGCCCTGGTGCCGCAATCGGGCAACACCGGCCTGGTTGCCGGGTCGACGCCGGACGGCAGCGGTGGGCAGGGCGTGCTCAGCCTCGATCGGCTGGCCGGCCCGGTCGATGCCGACGTCGCCAACCGCAGCGTCACCGTCGGCGCCGGCACGCGCCTGTCCCGCCTGAACGAGGAATTGGCGCTGCATGGCCTGACCCTGCCGATCGACCTCGGGGCCGACCCGATGATCGGCGGCATGGTCGCGACCAACACCGGCGGGGCGCGGTTTCTGCGCTATGGCGACATGCGCCGCCATGTGCTCGGGCTCGAAATCGTTCTGCCGGATGAGGCCGGCACCGTGCTCGACCTGACCCGGCCGCTGCGCAAGAACAACACCGGGCTCGACCTCAAGCAGTTGTTCATCGGCACCGGCGGCGCCTATGGCCTGGTCACGCGGGCGGTGCTGGAGCTGCGTCGCCTGCCGCAGCAATCGGCCACCGCCATCCTGGTGCCGCGCGACGATGATGCTGTCATGGAACTGCTCATCGCCTTCGAGGAGCGGGTGGGCGATCACCTGGCGGCGTTCGAGGGCATGTCCGGCGCCGCGGTCGCCCTGGCGCTCAAGCATCACGACCACCTGCGCAACCCCTTCGCGCCGCATCCGCCGCCGCCCTTCTGCATCCTGGTCGAGATCGAGCGGTCCTGGGCGCCGCGCGCGCAGGAACCATCGATCGATGCGCTGATGGAGCAGGTGCTGGGCGAGATCTGGGCCTTGCCGGGCGAACCGCTGGCCGATGCCATGCCGGGCCGCGGCACCGATTTCTGGGCGTTGCGGCATGTGCTGACCGGGAGCCTGGCGGCGGAAGGCCGGGTGATCGCCTTCGATCTCGGTTTCGCCCGGGCCGCGGTGATGCCGTTCCGCCGGGCCATGACCGCGATCCTGGCGCGGGAGCATCCGGAGGTCCGGGTCTGCGATTTCGGCCATGTCGGCGATGGCGGCGTGCATTTCAACCTGGTGGTGCCGCGCGACTCCGCTCTGGCGCATGACCCGTCGCCGGTGCGCGACCTGGTGTTCGGCGAGGCAGTCGAACGGTTCGGCGGCAGCTTCAGCGCCGAACACGCCATCGGCCGGGCCAACCAGGCCTTCTACGAACGCTTCATCGATCCCCGGCAGCGCGCGATCGCCGGCGCGATCCAGGACCTGCTGGCACCCGGCCGCCTCGGCGCGGTGGATTTCCGGGAGTCCGCAGAGCCTTAGGGCCGGCTACAGCTGGAACTGCAGCCGGCGCGACAGCACGATGCCGGCCGCCCCGCGCAGGGTCGCGAGATTGCCCTGGTCGGTCAGCAGCACGCGCGGATCGCTGCCCGGGCGCGGCGGCACCAGCTGGCCGACATGCTCCTCGATCGCGGCGCGCAGGCGCTCGCCGGCCTCGACCACGTCGCCATGCAGCACGAAGTGGTTCGGCGCCAGCGTCTGCTGCAGGTTGGCGATGCCGACCGCGATGTTGCGGGCATAGAGGTCGAGCAGGCGCAGCGCCGGCTCCAGGCCTTTCCCGGCGAGTTCGCTGAGCAGGGCAGGGGTCATGGCATCGGCCGAGGGCAGGCCGGCCGCCTGCGCCTGGCGCCGCAGCCAGCTGGTGGTGGCGATCGTTTCCCAGCAGCCGCGGCGCCCGCAGGCGCAGACCTCGCCATCGACCTGGACGAAGGTGTGCCCGATCTCCCCGCCGGCGCCGGCCGGGCCGCTGTGCAGATGCCCGTCCAACTGCAGGGCGCTGCCGATGACGTCCGAGAGGTACAGCACCGAAAAGGTCCGCAGGCTGCGGCCGATGCCGAACCAGCGGTCGGCCAGCAACAGTGCCCGCGGATGATGGTCGAGATAGACGGGAAGGCCGATCCGCGCCTCGAGCGCCGGGCCGAGGGCGAGGCCGGACAGGATCGGCGCCAGGTTGACCTTGACGATGACGCCGCGGTCCCGGTCGATCATCCCGGTGGCGCCGACGCCGATGCCGAGCGGCGGCTGCCGCGCGGCCGCCAGGGTGCGCGCCAGGCTGGCGACGATCGCCGTGACGGCCTCCTCGGGGTCGCGGCCGGCCGGCGGGAACTGTTCGTGCTCGACCGCGGTGATCTCACCGGTCCAGGATACCAGCGCCGTGCGCACCGAACCGTGCCGCAGGTCGATCGCGCCGATCTGCGGTGCGTCGGGCGAGAACTGCAGCGGCCGGGCGGGCTTGCCGCCGGCACCGCCCGGCGAGGTGGGGTCCCCCTCCACCAGGATGCCGTCGTCGATCAGAGGCTGGACGATGCCGGTGATGGTGGCGCGGTTGACGCCGATGTGGCGGGCGAGGTCGGCGCGGCTGGTCGGCCCCAGGTCGAACAGCGACTGCAGCAGGCGGCCGCGGTTCACGTCGCCCATCTTGGCCGGGGACAGCAGGGAATGGGGCCGGGGCTTCACCGGCTCGGCGGCGGCGGGCGGAAAGGGTCCGTCTCCGCCTTGGCCGCGTGCGGTTCCCGTCACGCGGTCCGACATCTTTCCAATCGACATATCCTGCTCTTCCGAGGAGGTGGGGCAGGCCCCGGCCTCCTGACTCATTAGATCGGTGGCGTGTGGTGCGGAACTCCACGCCGCCATCCCGATCCCAAGCTCTGACACGTTTCCCGCGTTGACGGCAAGTTTGTTTGGAATTATAACAAACATATAGAACGAGGCCGATTCGAAGTCTCGCGATTACCGGCCGCGACAAGAATAAGAACAAAAGAACCAAGTCTTATTCGGGAAGGCTTTCGTCCAAAACGACGAAGAACAGGGAGTCGCAACATGATTCACAAGAAGATTGGTGTGGGCTTGGGTCTCCTGGTCGGCGCCGCAGCGCTGATGGGCAGCGCTACGGTCGCGGACGCGGCGACGCTGCGGGTCGTCGTCGGCTACTACAGCGCGGCGACGCAGGATATCTTCGAGGGCATGGCCAAGGATTTCATGGCCGCCCATCCCGGTGACGAGGTGAAGGTCGAAGTCGTTCAGTGGGACAACCTGCAGCAGCGGCTCACCACCGACATCGCCGGCGGGACCGCACCCGACATCGCGATGATCGGCACGCGCTGGCTCATCGACTACGTCAAGAACGACATCGCCGAGCCGCTCGATTCCTACATCACGCCGGAGTTCAAGGGCCGATTCATCGAGGCGTTCCTGTCGCCTTCGACCCTCGACGGCAAGATCTACGGCCTGCCGGTCGCGGCCTCGGCCCGCGCCATGTACTACAACAAGGATCTGCTCGCAAAGGCGGGCGTGTCCGAGCCGCCGGCGACCTGGGACGCCGTCGTCGACGCCGCCCGCAAGATCAAGGCGCTCGGCGGGGACACCTACGGCTTTGCCATGCAGGGCAAGGAGATCGAGACCGACGCCTTCTGGTATTATTCGTTGTGGACGCATGGCGGCGACATCATCGTCGACGGCAAATCCGGCGTCGCCAGCCCCCAGGCGATCGCGGCTCTGACGCTTTACAAGAGCATGATCGACGAGGGGCTGACCGAGCCCGATCCCACCGGCCTCAACCGGCAGGACATCGAGCGGCTGTTCAAGCAGGGCCGCATCGGCATGATCCTGACCGGGCCCTGGCTGCGCGGCCAGATCAAGACCGATGCGCCGGACCTCAACTATGCCATCGCGCCGATCCCGGCCGGTTCGGCCAAAGCCACCTATGGCGTGACCGACACGCTGATGGTGTTCAAGTCGAGCAGCCAGAAGGAGCTCGCCTGGAAGTTCCTCAGCGAGACCGCCTTCAGCGACAAGTGGCGCGTCGAATTCAGCACCAAGGAGGGTTTCCTGCCTGTCATGAAGGCCGAGGCCCAGGCGCCGGTCTTCGCGGACGATCCGCAGCTCAAGGCTTTCACCGAGATGCTGTCTTACGCCCATTTCGCGCCGCAGGTGGCGAATTGGGAGCAGATGGTGGATGCGGTGATCAGCGCGCTGCAGAAGACCTATATCGGCCAGGCCAAGCCCGAGGACGCGCTCAAGGAAGCGGCCGCGACGATCGACAGCCTGATCCAGCAGTAGGGCCGGATCGGTGACGGCCGCCGCCGGCGGCGGAGCCATGAGCCGGGCGAAAGCACGGTCCAACGGCAGGGTAGGGCGCGCCAGTGCGCCCTACCTCCTGATCCTGCCGTCGATCCTCTTCGCCTTCTGGATCATCGGCTATCCGATCTTCGACATGGCGCAGATGTCGCTGCAGACGGTCAACCGCTTCGGCGGCATGACGGGCTTCAACGACTTCGGCAACTACAACAGGCTGTTCTCGCATCAGCTGTTCCTCGGCTGCCTGTACCGGACGCTGGTCTGGACGGTCTTCGTGGTCGGCGGCACGGTGCTGCTGTCGGTTCCGATCGCGCTCGCGCTCAACCAGGACTTCGTTGGCCGCCACGTCGCTCGCGTCATCATCATGCTGCCCTGGGCGGTCTCGCTCACCATGAGCGGCATCGTCTGGCGCTGGTCGCTCAACGGCCAGTTCGGCATGGTCAGCGCGACGCTCAACCAGTTCGGCCTGGTCAAAGAGCCGGTCGAGTGGCTGGCGACGGCGAACACCGCCTTTCCGATCGAGATCGCGATCGGCATCCTCGTTTCGATCCCCTTCACCGTGACCGTCCTCCTCGGCGGCCTGTCCTCGCTGCCGGCCGACATCTTCGAGGCGGCCAGGATCGACGGCGCCAGCCCCTGGCAGCGCTTCCGCTACCTCACGGTGCCGCTGATCCGTCCGTTCCTCAACATCGTGCTGGTCCTCAACTTCATCTACGTCTTCAACTCCTTTCCGCTGATCTGGGTGATGACGCAGGGCGATCCGGCCAACAGCACCGACATTCTCGTCACATGGCTCTACAAGCTCGCCTTCCGCTATGGCGAGCTCGGGGTCGCCTCGGCGCTGTCGATCGTGATGTTCCTGATCCTGCTCGCGCTCACCATCGCCTATGCGGCGCTGGCGATGCGCAACGAGGAGAGGATGAACTGAGATGGACAACCTGCTCCGCAGATCCACGCTGATCTGGCTCGGGCTCGGGCCGCTGTGTCTGGTCATCCTGTTCCCGTTCGCGGTGATGATCTCGACCGCGGTGAAGCCGCGGGCCGAGGTGCTGGCCTTTCCGCCGCATTGGCTGCCGTCGGAGATTCGGTGGGAGAACTTCGCCGACATGTGGCAGGCGGCACGCTTCGGGCCGGCGCTCGCGAACAGCCTGTTCGTCAGCATTGCCGCGACCATCCTGTGCCTGCTGATCGCGATCCCTGCCGCCTATGCGATGGCACGCATGGAGTTCCG
>NZ_JBYRFX010000205.1:0-2970 GCF_057815775.1 Inquilinus sp. | reverse complement strand
TCCTCGTCGTCGGTATAGAGGTCGCTGACCCGCTCGCCGAGCTCCTGCTCCAGTGCCTTGGCCCGATCGTCATCCGGGGTCTCGTCCCAGATCATGAAGGCGAGGACGCTCTGGACGTCGTCGCGATGGCGGGCGCGGCGCGCCTTGCGGCCGACTTCGCGCTCGGCGGTCGCGACCTTGTCGCTGGCGCACAGCCGATCGGCGGCGCGGCTGCGCAGGCCCAGCGAGCGCTGCACCGACCGGGCGAAGCGGTCGAAGGCCAGCCCGGCGTCACGCGCCTCGTTCCTGGGATCGGGATCCTCCGCCGGCAGCCCGGCCGGATCGGCCCGCACTTCGGCGGCCCAGGCCTGCGCCGCCAGGGCACGAGCGCCTTCCCCCTCGGCCAGCCGCATGCCGATCTCGGCGAGGCGGCTGAGCATCTCGATCCCCTGCAGCGCAAGGCTGCGGCAGTGGACCTGGATGTCGATGGGCTCGGGGGTGGGTTGCATGGAACAGATGATGAACGAATGCGAGAGGTCGGCGCAATGAACGTTGTGTTCACATCATCGGCACCGGTCCCAGTTGGTACGGCCGGCTCCGCCCAGCACCGTCCGGCGAAGGTTGGTACGGCCGGCTCCACCCAAAACCGTCATCGCGAGCGCAGCGACGCGATCCAGTCGTGCAGCCAGAGGCGGCGCCAGCCTGGATCGCCACGCCCTCCGGGCTCGCGATGACGGTGAGGGGTTGGCACGCCGCCTCGACTCAAACCGTCATCGCGAGCGCCGCGACGCGATACAGTCCGGCTCCCTCAACCCGCACCATAGCTGTGGTTGCCGGCCGCGCCCGCCGAGGCCCGGCCGTTCGCCGTGGCGGGGGCGTCCGCGTCGGGGCCGGCGACGAGGCGGCCGAGGGCGCCATTGATCCGGCCCATCAGCGCCGCCTTCACCGCGCCGACATCGGACAGCGGCACCGGCGCGCTGACCGTCAGTTCGACCACCCCGGCCTCCGGCTTCGACAGGTCGACCAGCCTGGAGATGGCGACGCTGGGCTGGGTGCCCGCCGGCACGCGCGGATCGGCCTTCAGCATGTCGACGATGTCCCGCGCCAGCGCCTCGGCCCGCGGGCCGGCCGGGGCCGGGAAGGTCAGGTCGAGCTTGGCCAGGCCGGGATAGGTCGAGTTGTTGATGATGGCGGCGCCCCAGACCGCGCCGTTCGGCAGCAGGATCTGGACATTGGCCGAGGTCACCAGCTCGGTCATGAACAGCGAAAGCGACTTCACCGTGCCGGCCTTGCCCGCAACCTCGACGGAATCGCCGATCTTGAACGGCCGGAACAGCAGCAGCATCACCCCGGCGGCGAGGTTCGACAGGGTTCCCTGCAGGGCGAGGCCGATGGCCAGGGAGGCGGCGCCCAGCACCGCCACCAGGCTGGTGGTCTGAATGCCGAAGATCTGCAGCACGGCGATGATGACGACCGCAAGCACGAGATAGCGCGCCAGCGACGCCAGGAACTCCGCGATGGTGGCATCGACATGGCCGGTGGCGGCGGCCAGCCGCAGCAGCCAGCGCTGGATGAAACCGGACAGCCACCAGCCGACGAACAGCAGCGCGATCGCGTAGAGGGCGTTGAGCCCGTACAGGACGAACATCGCCCACAGGTTGTCGAAATTGATCATCAGCCGTGTGCTTCCTGGGCTTCGAGCGGATGCCGCCGGTGGCGAGCAGAGACCTGCCGCCGAGCGGTCAGGTGCCGCCGCATCGGCGGAGGGGTCATCTGGCTAACACGTTAGGCCGCGGATCGATCCCTCGTCCGGGCGACTCCGCAATCCGGCCCGGCGGTAACGCACGCGCCGCGAGGGTCGCCCATCCCCGGTGCACGGCCGAAACGCAGGGATATCCACAAAAAGCACCCTGAAGATCATCGAAATGCCATGAATCCTATTGAAACAATGAGGCTGCCAGGGCAGTCGGAGGCCTTGGGTGTGGGGGAAGACGTCATGAAAGCCGGTCGCTGGTTCCAGCTGTTGGGCCTGTTCGTCGCCCTCGCCACCCCCTCTGTCATTTTGCAGACGCCGGCCCTGGCGCAGACGGCCGTGCTGCCGGCCCGCCCGGATGCGGCGGCGACCATCGACCAGGACAAATTTCCCACCGCCGGCCAGCACGACACGCTGCTGCACGTGCTGCAGCCCGGCCGGTTCTCGATCCGCGTCCACAGCCAGAGCGGCGTGTCGATCCAGCTGGTCGACATGCTGACCGGCCCGTCCGATCCGTCGGGCGACCCCGGCGCCACCGATGGCCGGCTGGACGCCCTGCTGGATGTCGGCACCTACAAGCTGCGCCTGTCCGGCGCCAAGGGCGCAACGGGTGACGCCGCCCTGTCGGTGCAGCCGTTCCGCGAGGCCCAGGCCCCCGGGCTGCGCCCGCGCGACGGCGTGGTGGCCAGCGGCACCCTGGCCGACCTGGAGCAGAAATCCTTCTGGTTCTCGGTGGACGCGCCGGGTTTCGTGCGGCTGGAGGCGGCCGGCCGCAACCTGGCGGATCTGCGCTTCTGGCGGAACGGCACCGACCTGGTGCCGGAAATGGCGCGGCTGCGGACCATCGAGCCGGGGGCCGGCCACCCGATGCCCGACGTCACCTATGAGGCGGCGCGGGAGCCGGGCACCTATCTGGTCACCGCCTATGGCGGCCCAGCCGCGGCCTGGGCCGACGGCGACACCACGTCGCCCTTCCACATCCGCTTCGGCGCCGCCGACGCGCTGCTCGCCGGCTGGATCGGCGGCACCATCGGCCCGTTCGGCCGCGACCTGTACCGCATCGGCAATGCCGGCACGACCTACCGGCTGGACCTGCCGGCGGCCGCGCCGGCGGGCCTGCGCCTGTATGATGGCATCAACGCCCAATCCGGCGTCGGCATCGACCGCAAGAGCCGCGAGCCCACGGTGTCGCTGTCGGCCGGGTCGCAGAGCGACGGCGACCGGGTGCTGGAGCTGAC
>NZ_JBYRFX010000204.1:0-5853 GCF_057815775.1 Inquilinus sp. | reverse complement strand
GCTGGTCGCCCGCCATTTCTACCACCATGCCGGCTGGGCCTCGCTGGTCGAGACCGAATTTCCGGGCTACCGCCCGGTCGGGGTCTGCGGCCAGATCATCCCGTGGAATTTCCCGCTGCTGATGCTGGCCTGGAAGGTGGCGCCGGCGCTGGCCGCCGGGAACACCGTGGTGCTGAAGCCGGCGGAGTTCACGCCGCTGACCGCGCTCTTGTTCGCCGAGATCGCGCAGGAGGCGGGGCTGCCGCCGGGCGTCTTGAACATCGTCTCCGGCGACGGTGCCACCGGCGCCCTGATCGTCGACCATCCGGTTGTCGACAAGATCGCCTTCACCGGCTCGACCGAGGTCGGACGGAAGATCCGCGAGGCCACCGCCGGCACCGGCAAGAAGCTGTCGCTGGAGCTGGGCGGCAAGTCGCCCTTCATCGTGTTCGACGATGCCGACCTCGATGCCGCGGTTGAAGGCGTGGTGGATTCGATCTGGTTCAACCAGGGCCAGGTCTGCTGCGCCGGGTCGCGCCTGCTGGTGCAGGAAAGCGTGGCCGACCGGATGTACGACAAGCTGAAGCGCCGGATGGCGACGCTGCGGGTCGGCGATCCTCTCGACAAGTCGACCGACATGGGCCCGATCGTGGCCCAGGTGCAGCTCGACCGGATCAAGCATTATGTCGAGCTGGGCAAGACGGAGGGGGCCGCCTGCTGGCAGGATTCGGCGTCGCTGCCCCAGGGCGGCCTGTACTTCCCGCCGACCCTGTTCACCGGGGCCGAGCCGGCCTCGACCATCGCCCAGGACGAGATCTTCGGCCCGGTGCTGACGGCCTCGACCTTCCGCACGCCGGACGAGGCAGTGTCGCTTGCCAACAACTCCCGCTACGGCCTCGCCGCCTCGGTGTGGTCGGAGACGGTCAACCGGGCGCTGCATGTCGCGGCGCGGCTGAAGGCCGGCGTGGTCTGGATCAACTGCGCCAACATGTTCGACGCCGCGGTCGGATTAGGCGTCTATCGCGAGAGCGGCTTCGGCCGTGAGGGCGGGCGTGAAGGTATGTACGAATACCTCGTCGCCGGCTGGGAGAAGGATGCCCCGGCGCTGAAGCCGGAGAAGCCGGTCCCGCTGGCGGCGGTGCCGCTGGGCGGCGAGCACGAGCTGCCCTCGATCGACCGCACTGCCAAGCTGTATGTCGGCGGCAAGCAGGCGCGGCCGGATGGCGGCTACAGCTATGGCGTCACCGACCCGAAGGGACGGGTGCTGGGCCAGGTCGGCCTCGGCAACCGCAAGGACATCCGCAACGCGGTCGAGGCGGCGCACAAGGCCGGCGGCTGGGGCGGCCTGGCCGGGCACAACCGGGCCCAGGTGCTGTACTTCCTGGCCGAGAACCTGGCGGCGCGGTCCGAGGAGTTCGCGCATCGCCTGACCGCGATGACCGGCGCCACGGCCAAGGCTGCGGCGGCGGAGGTCGAGGCCGCGGTGCGGCGGATCTTCTTCTATGCCGGCTTCGCCGACAAATATGACGGCCAGGTGCATGACGCCCGTGCCCGGCAGGTGACGCTGGCGATGAACGAGCCCTGGGGCGTGATGGGCATCCTGTGCCCGGACGAGGCGCCGCTGCTCGGCTTCATCTCGCTGGTGGTGCCGGCGATCGCCATGGGCAACCGGGTGGTGGCGGTGCCGTCACCGCGTCACCCGCTGGCGGCGACCGACCTGTACCAGGTGCTCGACACGTCAGACGTGCCGGACGGCGTGGTCAACATCGTCACCGGCGAGCGCGACGTGCTGGCCAAGACCCTGGCCGAACACGACGATGTCGCCGCTCTCTGGTACGCCGGCCCGGCCGATGGCGGCGCGGCGGTGGAGAGGGCCAGCGCCGGCAACCTCAAGGCCACCTGGACCAACCAGGGCCGCCGCCGCGACTGGCTATCCGACGCCGAAGGGCAGGGCCGCGACTATCTGCGGCGGGCCACCCAGGTCAAGAACATCTGGCTGCCCTACGGGGAGTGAGGACGGCCGGGGCCGGCAGCGACATGCCGGCCCCGACCGATCCATCAGCCGCGCCCGGCCGCCTTCTTGCCTTCGCGGTCGAGCGCCGCGAACTCCTCGTCCGACAGCGTGATCGACGCCGCGGCGACATTCTCCTCGAGATGCGAGACCTGCGATGTGCCGGGGATCGGCAGCATCACCGGGCTGCGCTTCAGCACCCAAGCCAGGGCGACCTGGCTCGGTGCCGCGCCATGCGCCTTGGCGATGGTGTCCAGCAGCGACCCCGGCCGCGCCAGGTCGCCCGCTGCCAGCGGGTACCAGGGGATGAAGCCGATGCCATGGGCGGTGCAATAGTCGACGACGTCCTCGCTGCCGCGGTCGACCAAGTTGTAGCGGTTCTGCACCGTGGCGACCTTGAACACCTTGGACGCATCCTCGATGTCGGCGACCGAGACTTCGCTCAGGCCGGCATGGCGGATGGTGCCGTCGTCGAGCAGCGACTTCACCGCCGCGAACTGCTCGCCGCGTGGCACCTTCGGGTCGATCCGGTGCAGCTGCCACAGGCCGATCTGCTCGACGCCCAGCTGCTTCAGGCTCTTCTGCGCCTGGGCACGGAGGTAGTCGGGCCGGCCGTTCATCGTCCACTGGTCGGGGCCGCTGCGGGTGAAGCCGGCCTTGGTGGCGATCAGCAGGCCGGGATAGGGGTGCAGCGCCTCGCGGATCAGCTGCTCCGACACGTCGGGGCCGTAGGAATCGGCGGTGTCGATGAAGTTGACGCCCAGATCGGGCAGGCGCTTCAGGGTGCGCAGCGCCTCGGCCCGGTCGGCCGGTTCGCCCCAGATGCCGCGGCCGGTGATGCGCATGGCGCCGAAGCCGAGGCGGTTGACCTCGAGGTCACCGCCGATCTTGAAGGTACCGGACTGGCCGGCATCGATGTCTGCCATGGTGATGATCCTTCCTCAGTCGAAATCGGTCGACAGCGAGACCTGTTCCCAGGCCTTGAACTCTGCCTGCAGCGCCGTCAGCTTCTCGCCCACCAGCTTGACCGCGTCGGGGCCCAGCAGCAGGTGGGCCGGCGGGTCCTTGGCTTCGACCAGCTGCAGGATGGCGCGGGCGGCCTTGGCCGGGTCGCCCGCCTGCTTGCCGCTCCGCGCTTCGCGGGCGGCGCGCACCGGCGCGAACACCTCATCGTAATCCGGAATGCTCCGCGGCGCCCGCACCATCGACCGGCCGGCCCAGTCGGTGCGGAACCCGCCCGGCTCGACCGCGGTGACGGCGATGCCGAAGCCCTTCACCTCCTTGCCCAGGGAGTCGGAGATGCCTTCGAGGGCGAATTTGCTGCCGTGGTAGAAGGCGATGCCGGGAAAGCTGATGAAGCCGCCCATCGAGGTGATGTTGACGATGTGGCCGCGGCGGCGCGGGCGCATATAGGGCAGCACCGCCTGGATCACGGCGACGGCGCCGAAGACATTGACCTCGAACTGGCGGCGCAAATCGTCGAGGGGGGATTCCTCGACGATGCCCTCATGGCCGTAGCCGGCGTTGTTGACCAGCACGTCGATCGGCCCGATCTCGGCCTCGACCTTGGCGACCACGCCCGGCACGGCCGCGGTGTCGGTGACATCCAGCAGCACGCCGAAGGAGCGGCCGGGGCTCAGCGCATCGAATTCGGCGCGGGCCGCCTCGTTGCGCAACGTGCCGACCACTTTGTGCCCGGCGGCCAGCGCCGCGGTCGACAGGGCGCGGCCAAAGCCGGTGCTGACGCCGGTGATGAAGAAAATTTTGGCGGTGTCGGTGGTCATGACGGCGGTCTCCTGTGGTGCCGGGTCGGAAATGGGTTGGCCGTGGCTTCAGGATAATCGACACAATCCGCGAAAGGCTTTGAAGGGAAGCTTCAGAATTCCTAGAGTCAGCCGATCGGGAGGCGCGCATGCGGCAGGATCAACTCGACGGGCTCGTGACATTCCTCTGCGTCGCCGAGCTGAACAGCTTCTCGGCGGCGGCGGCGCGGCTGGGCGTCTCGCCCTCCGCGGTCAGCCAGAGCATCCGCACCCTGGAGCAGCGGCTGGGCGTGCCGCTGTTCAATCGCACCACCCGCAGCGTCGGCCTGACCGAGGCCGGCGCCCGCTACCATGAGCGCGTCGCCCCGGCGATCCGCGACCTCGGCGCGGCGTCGGAGGAGCTGGGCGACACGGCGGCCCGGCCCTCCGGCCTGCTGCGGCTGAACGTGCCGCGGGCCGCCCATATGATCGTGCTGCAGCCGGTGCTGCGCCGGTTCCTCGACGCCTATCCCGAGATCTCGGTCGAGCTGGCGCTGGACGGCGCCCTGGTCGACATCGTCGCCGGCGGCTTCGATGCCGGCATCCGGTTCGGCGACCTGGTCGAGCGCGACATGGTGGCGGTGAAGGTGGGGCCGGCGCTGTCGGCCCATATCGTCGCCACGCCCGACTATCTCGCGCGGCGCACCGTGCCGCAGCATCCGCGCGACCTGCTGGCGCATGACTGCATTGGCTTCCGGCACCGGACCAGCGGCGCGGTCGAGCGCTGGGAGTTCCAGAAGGGCGAGGAGACGATGCAGCTGGCGGTAACCGGCCGGCTGATCGTCAACGATTCCGCGTCGCTGGTGCAGGCGGCGCTGGATGGGCTGGGCGTCGGCTACATGGTGAACGGCTATCTCGAGCGCTTCATCGCCGAGGGCCGGCTGGTGCGCCTGCTGGAGGATTGGAGCCCGCCGCTGGCCGGCTTCACCCTGTATTATCCGGACCGGCGCCGGGTGCCGCGCAAGCTGCGGGCGCTGATCGATTTCCTGCGCGCGCACCGGGACGAGACGCCGGTGAACACGGAGGGGGTGATCACGGTGCCGCCTGAGGTCGCGTTTCCGGCCCTCGCGCAAAGTCGATGAAGGCGCGCAGCGCCGCCGGCACCTGCCGCCGGCCGGGGTAGTAGAGGAAGAATCCGGGATAGGCCGGGCACCAATCCTCCAGCACCCGCAGCAGCCGTCCCTCGGCCACCAGCGCTTCCGCCTGCTGCTCGAACAGATAGGCCAGGCCGGACCCGGCCAGCGCCGCATCGATCATCAGATCCTGGTCGCTCAGGGTCAGGGGGCCGTCGACCTCAACCTCCAGCTCGATGCCGCCGCGCTCGAACTCCCAGGCATAGAGGGCGCCGCTGTGGAAGCGGTAGCGGATGCAGGGCTGGCCGCGCAGCTCATGCGGCGTGGCCGGCACCGGATGGCGCTCGAAATGCTCCGGCGATCCGACGATGGCGAAGCGGTGTCGCGGGCCGATCGCGGTGGCGATCATGTCGGCGGCGATGACCTCGCCGAAGCGCACCCCGGCGTCGAAGCCGGCCGACACCACATCGCTCAGCGCATCGTCGGCCACCACCTCGACCCGCACGTCGGGGTAGGCGCGCTGGAAGCGGGTGACGATCGGCAGCAGCACCAGCCGGGTGGCGGCGCGCGACGCATTCAGCCGCAGCGTGCCCGCCGGGGCGCCGCGGAACAGGTTCAGATCCTCGATCGCATCGTCGATGTCGCGGAAGGCGGGGCGGATCCGGGTGAACAGCCGCTCCCCCGCCTCGGTCAGCGCCACGCTGCGGGTGGTGCGGTTGACCAGCCGCAGGTCCAGCCGCTCCTCGATCGCGCGCAGGGCATGGCTCAGCGCCGAAGGCGTGACGCCGAGTTCTACGGCCGCGCGACGAAAGCTGTGATGGGTGGCGATGGTGAGGAAGACCGAGAGGTCGGCGGGATCGATGCGCTTCATTGATGAGATCATCTCATGATCCCATTGCGGATTTATACGATTATTTCAGGAGAAGCGCAGCGGTACCGTTTCTTCATCAAGCCCGACGCGCCGCATCCCGCGGCCCGGGACGAGAGG
>NZ_JBYRFX010000203.1:0-12504 GCF_057815775.1 Inquilinus sp. | reverse complement strand
ACCACCACCTCGGTCGGAATGCCACCGAGCTGGCCGCCCAGCTCCTTGACCCCGAGCAGGAAGCCGTCGCGCATGTGCTGGCCCAGCGCCGCCGGCGGGCCGGACAGCGTGGCCATGAAGCCGATCTTGAGCTTGCCGTCTGCCGCCTGGGCCCCGAGCGGCAAAGCCACTGCCAACAGGACAGCCGCCAGCAGGGCCGGAACGCGTCTCGCCATGAATGCTCTCCCCCGTGTCTCGTCGCGCCGGCGGTGGCCGCCGGTCGCGACGCCAGTCTTTCATGCGCCCCCGTTCGGCGGAAGCGATTGAGCTCATCTAATCATGAAATACTTTAAGGTTAAAACAGATTTGGCGCGGGGGTTGCCCTGGCGACCAGCCCAGCTATGGTCGAGCGATGGCAACGCGAAAGAAATCCCGCAAGCCGTCCGTGATGCTGATGGTCGGCGGCATGTTCACACTGGGCGTGATCGCGCTGACGCTGCTGGCACGGCACCTCTGGCTGACCGAACCGCGGCCGTCGACCGGGCTGATCGCGGTGCTGGCCTTCGACTGGGCGGTGGCGGCGATGGTGGTGTCGATGATCCTGGTCTCGATCACCTCCGGCCGCGGACGCCGTACCGCCCGGGCCCGCCGGGACCGGGTGACGGTCGAGCTGCAGGACGGGTCGTCGCGCCGGACGACGCGGCTGACCGGCCCGGGGGTCGAGATGTCAGGCTCGGCCGACATCAGGATCGGCAGCCGCCTGCCCGCCCTGTTCCTGTACGCGGCCTCGGCCGGGCTCGCCGCCTTCGTCATCTGGTTCAGGATCGACGGCCAGTCCACCTGGATCGGCACCGGCTTTTCCCTGGTGCTGGCCTTCTATGTCGGCAATTGGGCCCGCAACGCCTGGCCGCGCCCCGACCCCATCAATCCAAAGGAACCGACGGCATGACCGACCCCGGCTTCACCCTGCGTGCCCTGCGCCCCGTGGAGGACTGGGCCGACATCGTCGAGATAGAGGCCCAGCCGCGCTTCCGCTGGGGCACGCTGCAGACCCCGTTCGGGTCGCCCGACGCGATCCGCAAGCAGCTCGAGGCGATCCCGCCGGAAGAGGTGCAGATCGTCGCCGTGGTCGAGGGCCGGGTGGTCGGCCGGGCCCAGCTGCGGCCGGGCAAGGGCCGGCGGGCCCATGCCGGCTATGTCATCCTCGGGGTGCATGACGATTTCGGCGGCCGCGGCATCGGGTCCGCCCTGATGGCGGCGCTGATCGACGTCGCCGACAACTGGCTGAACCTGAAGCGGCTGGAGCTCGGGGTCTGGACCGACAACGAGCCGGCGCTCGCGATCTACCGGAAGTTCGGCTTCGAGATCGAAGGCCACGAACGGGCCTATGCCTTCCGCGACGGCGAATATGTCGACGGCAACACCATGGCCCGGCTCAGGGGTCTCTAGGCCAGCAGCCTTTCGCTCAGCAGCCGGAACAGCCTGTCGTCATCGACCGTGGTGATGACCTGGCATGTCGGGTCGGAGCCGACGCGATGGCGGTCGGAAATGGCCGCGACGGTGCGCCCCCGGTTGAACAGGGATTCGCACTCGACATCCACCTTGGCGGCCACCCCCGCGAACAGCGACGAGTCCAGCAGATAGGCGATCACGCAGGGGTCGTGCAGGCAGGGATCGCCACGGCCATAGCTGGCCATCATCGCCGCGGCCTGGGTGCCGATCTCGGTGCCGCCGGCGCGCAGCGCGTCGATCCGGTCGGCCGTCATCACCGCCTTGCTGGTGACGTCCAGCCCGATCATCACCATCGGCACGCCGGCATTGACCATGATCTGCGCGGCATGCGGGTCGAACCAGATGTTGAATTCGGCGGCCGGCGTGGTGTTGCCCGGGCAGAAGGCAGCGCCGCCCATGAACACGATCCGTTTGATCTTGCGGGCGATGCCGGGCTCCTTCAGCAGGGCCAGCGCGATGTTGGTCATCGGCCCGATCGGGCACAGCGTGATCTCGCCCGGGAATTGATTGACCGTCCGGATAATGAAATCGACCGCATGCTCCGGCATGGTCGCGTGCGCGGCTTCGGCCAGGCCGATGTCGCCGAGCCCGTCCCCGCCATGCACGGACGCATGCGGACGAGCTGCCGGAAACATGGCGCGCTCGCAGCCGGCATAGACCGGAATGTCGGTGCGGCCTGCCAGCTGGCAGATCCTCAGCGCGTTGCGCGTCGTAAAGTCGAGCGAAACATTGCCGGCGACCGTCGTGATCCCCACCACCTCGATTTCATCTGGCGATGCGAAGGCCAGCAAAATCGCAACCGCGTCATCCACACCGGGATCGCAGTCGATGATGATCCGTTCTTTGGGCATGAGTCCTCCCAGATTGGATGGCCAGTGCCATCCAATCGGTTTCGGGTATCGGAAACGGGTGGTTAGTTAAGAAGCTCGTTGGTGTAGTATTTCGATCCCGGCAGGACCTCTTTGATCTGGTCACTGTCCTTCAGGGCCTGGGCGATCGGCAGCCAATGCTGGTCGTCCTGCATCATGTAGCCGTTCTGGCCCTTCATCAGCGCGGCGGTGAGCTTCCAGCCGCCGATGTTGTAGGCCAGTGAGCCGCCTTCCGGATACGCCTTGGTGAAGATCTCCGCCGCCTCCTCCGGATGGTCGGCGGCCCATTCGGTCGCCTTGATGGTGGCCCGCATCCACTTCCTGGCGATGTCGCCATGGCTGGCGAGATAGTCGGTGGACGCGGTGTAGGTCCAGACCGGCACATCGGGCACGCCGGCGGCCGGGCCGACCAGGCTGGTCGGGTCCTGCTTCAGGGTCTCCTGCACCTGCGGCACCAGGTAGTTCTCGGTGTTGGTGGCGATGTCGATCTTGCCGGCGAGCAGCAGGTTGGTGTCGGAATCCTGGGCGATGATCAGCTTGACGTCGTCCTCGGTCAGCTTGGCGGCCTTGAGCACGAACGGCATCATCGCCCGGGTCCAGGAGTCGGTGTAGATGGCGATCGACTTGCCCTTGAGGTTGTCGAGCGACAGCTTCTCGCCCGGGCGGCCGAACAGGCCCCAGTTGTTGCTCTGGGTGTAGAGGCCGATCGAGGTGATCGGAATGCCCTGGGCCGCACCGAACACCACATCGGTGGTGGCCTCGAAGCCAATCTCGGCCTGGCCGACGGCCAGCAGCCGCGCCGTGGTCTGGGAATCCGGCGGGAACACCACCTCGACCTTGATGCCCTCGGCCTCGTAGAAGCCCTTCTGCTGGCCGATGACGGTCGGGATCAGCTCGAAATCGGCGCTCGGCCAGTCATAGACGAAGCGCACGGTGGTGAGATCGGCCGCCGCGGCCGGGGTCATGGCCGCCGCGAGGACGAGAAGGCCGGCCGTCGCGGCCATGGTTCTGTGCATTGAAGTCTCCCTGTTGATTGTTGTCCGGACGTTTTTGAAATCACGCGGCCGATGAGGCCTTCCACTGCGCCCATCCCGGCGCGGTGGAGCGGGACCGCCAGGGCGTCATCAGGATCTCGAGCCCGAACACGAGCAGGAACGACCCGACGCCGATCACCGTCAGCAGCAGCATGGCGGCGTAGACCCCGGCGGTGTTCATCTGGGCGTTGTCGGTCAGCAGATAGGTGCCCAGGCCCTGCTTGGAGGACGCGGTCCATTCGCCGATCACCGCGCCGGTCACCGCATAGGTCGCGCCGATCTTCAGGCCGGAGAACAGCGGCCCGATGCAGGCCGGCAGCTTGACGATGGCAAAGGTCCGCAGGCCGCCCCCGCCCATCAGCCGCGCCAGGTTCAACATGTCGCGATCGACCGACGCCAGCCCGTCGAGCACGTTGACCACGACCGGAAAGAACACGATCCAGGCGACGATGATCAGCTTGGGCGTCAGGCCGAAGCCGAAGACGATGACCAGCGGCGCGGCGATGGCGACGATCGGCACCGCCTGCGAGATGATCAGCGCCGGCATGACCAGCCGCTGCACCACGCGGATCTGCCCCATCGCCAGCGCCAGCAGGAAGCCGATCAAGGCGCCGAGCACATAGCCGATGCCGGTTTCGTAGAGGGTCTGGCCACTCAGCCGCTGCAGCTGGGGCCAGTTCTCGAACAGCGTGGCGAACGCCTGGGCCGGCGGCGGGATGACATAGGCCGGCAGCCCGGTGATCCAGACCATGAGCTGCCAGCCGATCAGGATCAGCACCAGCGCGGCGGCCCAGATCATGAACGGCCCGGCAGCCGCTCCCAACCGTGTCTTCATTCCGGCGGTCTCCTGGCGCTGTCAGTGGTAGAGGTGCGTCATGATCTGGCGCTTGAGGCCGACGAAAATGTCGGTCGTCAGCACCTCAAGCGGCCGGGGCCGGGGCAGGTCGACGGTCAGGATGTCGGCGATGCGGCCCGGCCGCGGCGTCATCACCACGATCCGGTCGGCCAGGAAGATCGCCTCGTCCACGTCATGGGTGACGAACAGGATGGTGCGGCCCAGGTCGCGCCACAGCTGCAGCAGCCATTGCTGCATGCCGAGACGGGTCTGCGCATCGAGCGCGCCGAACGGCTCGTCCAGCAGCATGACCTCCCGGCCGGCGGCGATCGTGCGCATCATGGCGACGCGCTGGCGCATGCCGCCGGACAGGGCGTGCGGATAATGGTTGAGGAAGTCGCCGAGGCCGTAGCGGGTCGACAGTTCGGCCGCCTCGCTCTTGTCCCGGGCCGTGGCGCCGCGTGTCAGCGAGGCCGCCAGGGTGATGTTGCCCAGCACCGTCCGCCAGGGCAGCATCAGATCCTTCTGCAACATGTAGCCGACCTGGCCGGGCCGGTTGCTGACATCCTGGCCGGCGAGCACGATCCGCCCGGACGACGCACGCAGCAGCCCCGACACCACGTTGAACAGCGTGCTCTTGCCACAACCCGACGCGCCGAGGATGCAGACGAACTCGCCCTCGGCGATCTCGAGATTGACGTCGCTCAACGCGACCACCGACCCGAAACGGACGTTGAGATTTTCGATCGACAGCTTGATCGGGGATGACGGTTTCGGCTCGGCCGCTCGCCCTGCAACACGCGGTTCTTGCATCCGGAAAATCCCTTTTGATGCAGACGCTCCCGGTCCGCCCTCATTCAGGGGCAGAGTGGTGAAATGCCTTTAGGTAAACGTTTACCTACGGTGTAACTTCGGAGCTGTCAACACCGTCGTGCGGGCCATCGTCACGCACCTGTTCCTCGCAAATGGGATGTATGATAACGCCTGCCCCAGGCGTTCAGTGGCGAGGGTGCGTGGCTACCACAATCAAGGACATCGCCCGGCAGGCCGGCGTCTCGGCGGCAACGGTCTCCAAGGTCCTCAATCGCAAAGATGCGTCGATCGGCGAGAAGACCCGCCAGAAGATCTGGGATCTGGCCGAGGAGCTCAACTACACGCCGAACTCGATTGCCCGATCGCTGATCAACCGCAGCTCGCGCGTGATCGGCATCATCGTGCCCGACATCCTCAATCTCTATTTCACCGAGCTGGTCCGCGCCTGCGACGACGCCGCGCGAGCGCGCGGCTATTCAACCATCCTGTGCAATTCCGACAGCGACCCGGAGAAAGAAGCGTCGCACCTGACCTTCCTGGCCAGCCACGGTGTCGACGGCATCATCCTGGCCGCCAGCGACATCATCCCGGATGCCCCGCTTCTGGAAAGGCTGCAGATCCCCTTCGTGTCGATGGACCGGGAGGTCGCCGCCCTGGACTGCCTCGCCGGCCGCATCGACACGGATTACGAGACCGGCGCCTTCCTGGCGACGAGCCACCTGATCCGCAGCGGACACACGCGGATCGCCTTCATCAGCGGGCCGGCCGCGAACCTCAACACCCGCACCCGGCGCGCGGGATATGAGCGGGCGCATCGCGAGGCCGGGCTCGCGGTCGATCCGGATTTGGTCGAATGCGGCCGATTCAATCACCGCTTCGGGTTGCTGGGCACGCGCACGCTGCTCGACCGCACCCAATTCTCCGCCATCTGCTGCATGAGCGACATGCTGGCGATGGGCGCCACGGTCGCGCTGCGCGAACGGGGCCTGAGCGTTCCCGAGGGCTGCGCGGTGATGGGCTTCGACAACATCTACCTCGCGCCGCTGCTGGTCCGGCCGCTCTCGACCATCGAGCGGCGCATCTCGGAGTCGGGCGAGATGGCGATCGGCGCGCTGATCGATTTCCTGACCGATCCCGCCCGCCCCCGCCGGATGGTCATGATCGAACCAACGCTGATGGTGCGCGAGACGGCGTAGGATTTCCTAGGCCAGCGCCTCGGCGAGCCTGATGAAGCCGGCCTCATCGCCGGTCAGGCCGAAGCGCAGCAGGGTCGGCCGGTCCGGAAAGGGCCGCACCAGGATACCGGCCCGGCCGAGGCGATCCCACACCCCTGTAGCATCGGGGTGTTCGACCAGCCGGAACAAGTCGGTGCCGCCGCGATCCTGCAGGCCATGGGCTTGGAGTATCGTCGCAAGCTGTGCGGCGTCGGCCGACAGCCGCGCCCTCGTCTCGCCTTGCCAGGCCCGGTCCGACAGGGCGGCGATGCCGATCTCGATCGCCGGGCCCGGCACGGCCCAGGGACCGAGCAGGTCGGCCAGCCGGTCGATCTCCGCCACGGCGCCCAGGGCGAAGCCGAGGCGCACGCCGGCCAGGCCGAAAAATTTACCGAACGATCGGAGAATCAACAGGCCCGGCCGCCCGGCCGCTGCCGCGACACTGGCCTGGGGCGCCACCTCGGCAAAGGCCTCGTCGACCACCAGCAAGCCGCCGCGCGCCGCCAGATGGTCTGCGAGAGCGAGCAATCGATCGGGCGCGACAATGCGGCCATCGGGGTTGTTCGGGTTGACCAGGACGACGACATCCGCCGCAGCGGCCGCATCCAGCGTCTCGACCGCCGTCACCTCAGCCCCTTCCGCCATCCAGCAGGCCGCGTGTTCGCCATAGGTCGGGCCCAGAATGGCGACCCGCGCGCCGGGCCGCAGCCGCGGCAGCAGTTGGATCAGGATCTGGGTTCCCGGCGCGGCGACGATGGGAGCGGTGGCCGAGGCGCCATAGGCATCCCGCGCCGCCACCCGCAATTGCCGCAGCCGGTCATGCTGCGGCAGCCGGTGCCAGGCGGCGGGGTCGATCGCCGGGATCGGGATAGGGCTCCGGGTTGATGCCGGTGGACAGGTCGAGCCAGCCCCGGGCCGGGATGCCCCAGCGCGCTTCGGCCGCGGCAAGGTCGCCGCCATGCGGAACCATGCTCATGCCAGATCGATCAGATGGAAGAAGGAGCCGAAGACGGAGCCGGCGCGCCGGCCGAGAGAGCCCAGCGGCGCATCCTCGGCGTCCCAGGCTTCGAACAGCTTCTCGCCCGGCCCTTCGGCGCGGATCGAGGCGTAGTGGAACTCATGCCCGCGCCACGCCGTGCCGGCAGGCCCCAGCGGCGTCGTGGCGGCCAGCACCGCCCGGCGATAGCCCAGATGCAGCCGCCGCTCGGCGAAGGAGGTCTCGACCGGCAGCAGCCCGGCCATGGCGTGGCGCCGCCCGTCCGCATCGGTCAGGCCGGTGCCGAGCACCATGTAGCCGCCGCACTCGCCATAGACCGCCCTGCCCTGCGCCGCTGCGGCGCGCAGCCCGTCCAGGAACCGGCGATTCCCGGCCAGCCGGCCGGCGTGCAACTCGGGATAGCCGCCCGGCAGGTAGACGGCATCGGCCGTCGGGTCCGGCGCCTCATCGGCCAGCGGCGAAAACGGCAGGATCTCCGCCCCCGCGTCACGCCAAGCCGCCAGCAGATGCGGATAGGTGAAGGCAAAGGCCGTGTCGGCCGCGACGGCGATGCGCTGGCCGAGGGGGGGAAGTGCGAAGGACTTTCCTTCCTTGTCATTGCCCGGCTCGACCGGGCAATCCAGGGGCCCCGAAGAACAGCTCCGGCCGCCCTGGATGCCACGGTCAAGCCGTGGCATGACAGAAAAGGGAGGCCGGGCCAGGGACTGCAAAGCGATCGCGTCGACATGCGCCCCGATCGCCGCCCCGGCGGCGGCCAGGAACGCCTCCAGCACCGCATGCTCGCCCGCCTGGACCAGACCGAGATGGCGCGAGGGCAGCGCCAGGGTCGGCAGCCGCGGTACAAGGCCCAGCACCGGCAGGTCGGCGTGATCCGCGGCGCGGCGCAGGATCGCCTCATGCCTGATGCTGCCGACCCGGTTGAAGATCACCCCGGCGACCCGGATGTCATCACGGAAGCCCTTGAATCCGGCCAGCACCGCCGCCGCCGAGAACCCCTGCCCGCCGGCATCCAGCACCAGCACCACCGGCCAGCCGAAGCGGGCGGCCAGGTCGGCGGCCGAGCCGTCACCGGACGCGCCGCGACCGGGGGCGCCGTCGAACAGCCCCATCGCCGCCTCGACGATCAGCAGATCCGCCCCTTCCGCCTGCCGCGCCGCCAGCGCATCCAGCGTCTGCGGCCGCATCGCCCAGCCATCGAGGTTGACGCAGGGCCGGCCGCTGGCTGCGGCGTGGAAGGCGGGGTCGATATAGTCCGGCCCGGATTTGGCAGAGGCCACCGCCACGCCGCGGTCGCGCAGATGACGCAGCAGCCCCAGCGTCACCACCGTCTTGCCGCTGCCGGAGGCCGGTGCCGCGATCATCAGGGCCGGCATGGCTCAGCCCACCTCGCCCTTCGCGCGGGTGCCGAGCGGGTCGGTGGTCAGGATCTTGCCGGCCAGGGCGCCGTGCCAGTCCAGCGCCTGGCGCAGCCGCACCACCTCGCCCACCACCACCACGGCGGGGGCCTGCAGCCCCTCGGCTTCGACATCCGCGGCCACCGTGGCCAGCGTCGATTCCAGCACCCGCTGCTCCGGCGTCGTCGCCCGGCTGATCACCGCCACCGGCTCGGTCGGCGCGCGGCCGCCTTCGACCAGATGCGCCGCGATCCGGCCGATATGCTTGATCG
This sequence comes from Inquilinus sp., assembly GCF_057815775.1. NCBI lineage: Bacteria > Pseudomonadati > Pseudomonadota > Alphaproteobacteria > Rhodospirillales > Rhodospirillaceae > Inquilinus > Inquilinus sp. The sequence goes on along the minus strand of NZ_JBYRFX010000203.1, from coordinate 3,585 downwards.
CCATGTAGACCACGATGACCGGTGAGCCGCGGGCGATCGCCGCCCAGTCGATGCCGCCGGTGACGTCGCCGGTGGCGTCATGGCCGGTCAGGAAGGTCACGGCGTGGTTGGTGTCGCGGTGGGTCACCGGGATGCCGGCATAGGCCGGGCCGCCGATGCCGGCGGTAATGCCAGGCACGATGCGGAACGGGATGCCGGCCTCGACCAGGGCCAGCCCCTCCTCCCCGCCGCGGCCGAACACGAAGGGGTCGCCGCCCTTCAGCCGCAGCACGCGCTTGCCGGCCTGGGCCAGCGCAATCAGCCGTGCCGTGATGTCGGGCTGCTTCGGCGACGGCTTGCCGCCGCGCTTGCCGGCAAATTCCAGAGTGGTGCCCGGCGGTGCGAGGGCGATGATCGCGTCGGAGACAAGCGCGTCATAGACCACGACATCGGCGGATTGCAGCGCGTGCAGCGCGTGCAGCGTCAGCAGGCCGGGATCGCCGGGCCCGGCACCGACCAGCCAGACCCAGCCGGGTTCGAAGACCGGGAAGGACAAGGGAAGATCAACCATCGCCATCACCTTAGATCGCACGTCCCGGCATCGCTATGCAGCGTGCGACGCATGCTGTATCGAAATCCATCATGGCCCGCAAACCTGCCCAGACACCCGAAGGGGGGCCGTTGCGGCGCGGCTGGACCACCGGGGCCTGTGCCACCGCCACGACCGCCGCCGCCTATACCGCCCTGCTGACCGGCCGGTTTCCGGACCCGGTGACCATCACCCTGCCGCGCGGGGAGACGCCGGCCTTTGCCCTGGCGCTGGAAGGGTTCGGTCCCGGCTGGGCCCGGGCCGGCATCATCAAGGATGCGGGCGACGACCCTGACGTGACCCATGGCGCCCTTGTGGTCGCCGAGGTTCGGCGCGGCGAGGCCGGTTCCGGCGTCCGTTTCCAGGCCGGCCCGGGGGTCGGCACCGTCACCCTGCCCGGCCTGCCGATCCCGCCCGGCGAGCCGGCGATCAACCCCGTGCCACGCCGGATGATGCAGGAGGTGGTGGCGCGCATCGCCGCCGCGCATGGTGACCCTGGTGACGTGGTGATTGAGATCTCGATCCCGGAGGGCGGCCGGCTGGCGCAGAAGACCTGGAACCCGCGGCTCGGCATCCTCGGCGGGCTGTCGGTGCTGGGCACCACCGGCATCGTCGTGCCCTTCTCCTGCGCCGCCTGGATCCATTCGATCCACCGGGGCATCGACGTCGCCCGGGCGCTCGGCCTGACCCATGTCGCCGGCTGCACCGGGTCGACGTCGGAGGCCGCGGTGGTGGCGCGGCACGGCCTGCCTGAGAACGCCCTGCTCGACATGGGCGATTTCGCCGGCGGGCTGCTGAAATATCTCAAGGCGCACCCGATCCCGCGCCTGACCATCGGTGGTGGCTTCGGCAAGCTGACCAAGCTGGCGCAGGGCTTCCTGGATCTGCATTCCGGCCGCAGCGAGGTCGATTTCGACTGGCTGGGCGACCGGCTGGCCGAAGCCGGCGCCACGACCGCCCTGGTCGCACAGGCACGCCGGGCGAACACGGCCAAGCAGGTGCTGGACCTCGCCGGCGCCGCCGGCATCCCGTTGGCCGAACTGGTGGCGCGGCGGGCGCAGGCCACGGCGCAGGCTGTGGTCGACGGCAGCGGCGTCGCGGTCGAGATCCTGGTGTTCGACCGCCAGGGCGGGCTGGTGGGGGCCGCGGATGGCTGGTAAGCGCCTGCTGATCCTGGGCGGCACCACCGAGGCCGCGGCGCTGGCACGGGCGCTCGCCGATGCGGGCGGCTGGGACGTCACCACCTCGCTGGCCGGCCGCACCCGGGCGCCGGTGGCGCTGCCCGGCGCGGTGCGGATCGGCGGCTTCGGCGGCAGCGACGGGCTGGCGGTGTATCTGCAGGCCGAACGCATCGACAGGGTGATCGACGCCACCCATCCCTTCGCCGCTGCTATGTCGGCCCATGTCGTCGTCGCCTGCGCTCGGCTCGGACTGCCCTTGCTGCGGATCGAACGCCCAGCCTGGATGCCAGGGCCCGGCGACCGCTGGATCGATGTGGCCGACACGGATGAAGCCGCGGATTGGCTGACTGCGGCACTGCCGGCCGGCGCCACCGTGCTGCTGACCCTGGGCCGGCAGGATGTGGCGCCGTTCCGGCGCTGCCTCGAACTGCACTTCGTGCTGCGCTCGATCGAAGCGCCGGCGCCGCAGGACCTGCCGGCGGAGTGCTTGTTGCTGACCGAGCGTGGCCCGTTCACGCTGGACGGCGAGCGCGCGCTGATCGCGCAGCACAACATCCGCGCCGTGGTCGCCAAGAACGCCGGCGGCGACGCCACCGCGGCGAAGCTGGCGGCGGCGCGCGAGGCGGCGATCCCGGTGGTCATGATCCGGCGCCCGGCGCTGCCGGCAGCATCTGCTGTGGCCGACATCGCCGGGGCGCTCGACTGGCTCAGCCGGCCGCGATGACCACGCCGGCCACGGCGATCGCAGCACCCAGCGCCCGCTCGACCGCGGTCAGGTTGATCCGCTTCAGGCCCAGCGCCACGCCGATGCCGATTCCGTGCAGGATCGCCGTCGCCGCCATGAAGCCGATGCCATAGGTCAGGGCCGAGGCATCCGGGTGCATCTCGGCGCCATGGGCATAGCCGTGGAACACGGCGAACACGCCGGTCACCGCCATGCCGATCCAGGCCACCGGCCGCACCGCCAGCGCGATCATCGCGCCGAACACCACGATCGACCCGGCGATGCCGATCTCCACCATCGGCAGGCCCAGCCCTTCGATGCCGGCGATGCCGCCCAGCGCCATCAGTGCCAGGAAGGCCAGCGGCGCCTGCCAGACATAGCGGCCGCCGACCTGGCCGGCCCAGATGCCGACCGCCACCATGGCCAGGATGTGATCGAGGCCGGACAGCGGGTGCTCGAACCCGGCGGTGAAGCCGGACATGTCATGGCCGGGATGGGCGTAGGCCGCCACCGGCAGCAGCGTGGCGAGGATGGTGAGTGCAGCGGTCTTGGCAAATCGCATCGGAAATCCCCCTTCGGTCAGGATACGGCAACGGTCTTCTTGGCGCGCTTGGGGCGCAGCACGTGGACATGCGCCGGGTCGTACAGGGCGCTGTCGGTGAATTCGGTGTCGCCCAGGACACGGCCGACCAGGATCAGCGCGGTGCGGGTGATCTTGGCCGTGCGCACCTTGGCGCCGATATCGGCCAGGGTGCCGCGGATGATCTGCTGGTCCGGCCAGGTGGCGCGGTAGATCACCACGACAGGGCAATCGGCGCCGTAGCGCGGCTCCAGCGCCCGGCGGATCGCCGGGATGTTGCGGATCGACAGGTGGATCGCCAGCGTCGCCCCGGACTGGCCGAGGGTTTCCAACTCCTCGCCCAGCGGCATGGCCGAGGCCTTCATCGTGGTCCGGGTCAGGATCACGGTCTGGCTGACATCGGGCAGGGTCAGCTCGGTGCCCAGCACCGCGGCGGCGGCGGCGAAGGCCGGCACGCCCGGGGTGATGGTGTAGGGAATGCCCAGTGCCTTCAGCCGGCGGATCTGCTCGGCGATCGCGCCATACAGCGACG
>NZ_JBYRFX010000202.1:0-3141 GCF_057815775.1 Inquilinus sp. | reverse complement strand
GGTGACGCAGATGTATTTCCCGGGCGACCCGCTGCACACGCTGGACCCGATGTTCAACAGCATCGCCGACCCCGCGGCGCAGCAGCGCTTGGTATCGCGCTTCGACATCGACATCACCGAGCCGGAAGTCGCGCTGGGCTACCAGTTCGACATCGTCCTGCGCGGGCGCCTGGCGACGCCGATGGAAGAGGGCCACCGATGAGCAAGCTTCCTCAGACCGGGTCGCAGACGGTCGGCCCCTTCTTCGCCTATGGGCTGACGCCGCGGCAATACGGCTACGACTTCCCGCAGATCGCCGACGGCACCATCGCCGGCGACGCCGTGCCGGGCGACCGCATCCGGGTGACCGGCCTGGTGCTGGACGGCCAGGGCCAGCCGATCGAGGACGCGCTGGTCGAGATCTGGCAGGCGGATTCCAAGGGCCTGTTCGCCGGTCCGCAACGCACCGCCAATGACGGCTTCACCGGTTTCGGCCGCTGCGGCACCGGCACCGACCCGGAGCGCCGCTTCGTGTTCGACACGATCAAGCCGGGCACGGCCGCGGCCGGCGAGGCGCCACATCTCAGCGTCATCGTCTTCATGCGCGGCATGCTGGTCCATGTCTACACCCGGATCTACTTCCCGGACGAGGCGGCGGCCAATGCAAGCGACCCCGTGCTGAACGCCGTGCCCGAGGCGCGGCGCGGCACCCTGGTCGCCCGGCCCGACGGGCCCGGCCGCTACCGCTTCGACATCCGCATGCAGGGTGCCGACGAAACCGTGTTCTTCGACATCTGACCGAGAGAGTTCATGGCCAAATTCCAGACCCTGGCCGAGGCGGTGGCCGAGAACTTGAAGGACGGCGACACCGCCGCCTTCGAAGGGTTCACCCATCTGATCCCGCACGCCGCCGGGCATGAGGCGATCCGCCAGGGCCGCCGCAACCTGACCCTGGTCCGGATGACGCCGGACCTGATCTACGACCAGATGATCGGCATGGGCTGCGCGTCCAGGCTGGTCTTCTCCTACGCCGGCAACCCCGGCGTCGGCCTGCTGCGCCGGCTGCGCGACGCGGTCGAGAAGGGCTGGCCGAACCCGGTCGAGATCGAGGAGCATTCCCACGCCGCCATGGCCAATGCCTACGAGGCCGGGGCGGCCGGCCTGCCCTGCGCCGTGTTCCGCGGCTATCGCGGCGCCGGCCTGGCCCAGGTGAACCCGAACATCAAGTCGATCACCTGCCCCTTCACCGGCGAGACGCTGGCGGCGGTGCCAGCGATCCGCCCCGACGTCGCCTTCATCCACGCCCAGAAGGCGAACCGCCGCGGCGACGTGCTGATCGAAGGCATCGTCGGCGTGCAGAAGGAAGCGGTGCTAGCGGCCAAGCGGTCGGTGGTGACGGTGGAGGAGATCGTCGAGGATTTCGACGACGTGCACCCCAACGCCTGCGTGCTGCCGCACTGGACCGTGACCTCGATCGTCAAGATCCCCGGCGGCGCCCACCCCTCCTACGCCCATGGCTATTATCCGCGCGACAACGCCTTCTACCTGGCCTGGGACAAGATCGCGACCGACCGCGACGGCTTCCTGACCTGGATGAAGACCAATGTGCTCGACAGCGGCCCCGGCGCCTTCGCCGGCCGGGTCGCGGCGCTGAACGGGAGGGGCTGAGCATGGCCGACTTCACCCCTGATGAGATGATGACGATCGCGGCGGCCCGGGCCTTGCGCAACGAGGATGTCTGCTTCGTCGGCATCGGCGCGCCGTCGGCCGCTTGCAACGTGGCGCGGCTGACCCACGCGCCCGACATCACCCTGATCTATGAATCCGGCACCATCGGCACCGCGCCGGAGGTGCTGCCGCTGTCGATCGGCGACGGCGAGCTGTGCGACACCGCGGTCACCACCGTGTCGGTGCCGGAGATGTTCCGCTACTGGCTGCAGGGCGGCCGGGTCACGGTCGGCTTCCTCGGCGCCGCCCAGCTCGACCGCTTCGGCAACATCAACACGACCGTGATCGGTGACTATCACAAGCCGACGGTGCGGCTGCCTGGCGGTGGCGGCGCGCCCGAGATCGCGACCTCCTGCGGCGAGATCTTCATCACCATGAAGCAGGGCAAGCGCGGCATGGTGGATAAGATCGACTTCTTCACCTCGCTCGGCCATGGCAGCGGCGGCGACGACCGCGCCCGGCACGGCGTCACCACCAAGGGCCCGACCCTGCTGGTCACCGACCTCGCGGTCTGGCGCCCCGATCCGGTGACGAAGGAATTCACCGTGGTCTCGCTGCATCCGGGCGTCACCCACGACCAGGTGCAGGAGACCTGCGGCTGGACCGTCCGCTTCGCCGACAATCTGGAACAGACGCCGCCGCCCTCGGCGCTGGAATTGAAGACACTGCGCGACCTGCAGGAACGCACGCGCATCGCCCATGGAGAAGCCGCATGAGCCGCGACGCCTTTCTCTGCGCCTATCTGCGCACGCCGATCGGCCGCTATGCCGGCGCCCTGTCCGCCGTCCGCCCCGACGATCTCGCCGCGATTCCGCTGAAGGCGCTGATGGAGCGCCACGGCAAGGTCGACTGGGAGGCGGTGGACGACGTCGTGCTGGGCTGCGCCAACCAGGCCGGCGAGGACAACCGCAACGTCGCCCGCATGGCCCTGCTGCTGGCCGGGCTGCCGGCTGGGATTCCGGGGTCGACCGTGAACCGCCTGTGCGGCTCCGGCCTCGATGCCCTGACCATCGCCACCCGCGCCATCAAGGCCGGCGAGGCCGAGCTGATGCTGGCCGGCGGCGCCGAGAGCATGTCGCGCGCGCCCTTCGTCATGCCGAAGGCGGAAAGCGCCTTCTCCCGCGCCAACGCCGTCTACGACACCACCATCGGCTGGCGCTTCGTCAACCCACGGATGGAACAGCTCTACGGCACGGATTCGATGCCGGAGACCGGCGAGAACGTGGCCGAGGAGTTCCGCGTGTCCCGCGCCGACCAGGACGGCTTCGCCCTGCGCAGCCAGCAGAAGGCCCTTGCCGCCCAGGCCAGCGGCCGGCTGGCACAGGAGATCGTGCCGGTCACCATCCCGCAGCGGAAGGCCGAGGCCATCGTGGTCGACCGCGACGAACATCCGCGCCAGACCTCGCTGGACAAGCTGGCCGCCCTGCCGACCCC
>NZ_JBYRFX010000201.1:0-1811 GCF_057815775.1 Inquilinus sp. | reverse complement strand
CGGGTGGTGCGGTCGGCCAAAGCGCGCAGCACCGGCTCCGGCCCGAAGCGGCCGGACAGGGCCTGGAAGCGTTCGGCCGGGCGGTTGGCCAGCCGGGGGCCGAGGGCGCCCAGGCGGTCGCCGAGCTGGACCAAATGGCGTGCCGTTTCCGCCACCTGGCGGCGCGGATGCGGCAGCCGGGCGCCGAGTTCAGCCAGCTTGGCGCGGCGGCGTTCGACCGTGCCGGCGGCGGCGCGGTCCAGCCTTTCGCCGCGGTCGTCCAGCCGCTGCATCGCCGTCTCGATCAGCCGGGCCGGGTCGCCCAGGCCGCGGCGCAGCGCGACCAGCCGGGTGCGATGCTCGGTGAACAGCCTGGATGTGCCGGCCTCGAGGCGGCGGGAGCAATCCAGCACCCGGCCCATCAGCTCGGCCCGCACCGGCACCGCCATTTCCGCCGCCGCGGTCGGGGTCGGGGCGCGGCGGTCCGAGGCGAAGTCGATCAGGGTTGTGTCCGTCTCATGCCCGACGGCGGAGATCAGCGGGATGGCGCTGGCCGCCGCGGCGCGGACCACGATCTCCTCGTTGAACGGCATCAGATCTTCCAGGCTGCCGCCGCCGCGGGCGACGATCAGCAGGTCCGGCCGTGGCACCGGCCCGCCCGGCGCGATCGCGTTGAAACCCTCGATCGCCGCGGCGACCTGGCCCGCCGCCGTCTCGCCCTGCACCGCCACCGGCCAGACCAGGACATGGCGCGGGAAACGGTCGGCGAGGCGATGCAGGATGTCGCGGATGACGGCGCCGGTCGGCGAGGTGACGACGCCGATCACCGTGGGCAGGAACGGCAGCGCCCGCTTGCGCGCCGCCTCGAACAGCCCTTCGGCGGCCAGGCGGCGGCGGCGCTCCTCCAGCATCTTGAGGATGGCGCCTTCGCCCGCCAGCTCCATCTGCTCGATCACCATCTGGTACTGCGAGCGCGAGCCGTAGATGGTCAGGCGACCCGTGCAGATCACCTCCATCCCCTGCTCCGGACGCACCATCAGCCGCGGCACCTGGCCCTTCCAGATCACCGATTCGAGGGTGACGCTGTCGTCCTTCAGGGTCAGGTAGACGTGGCCGGAGCGCGGCACCGTGACCTTTCCGATCTCGGCGCGCACCCGCACCAGGGCGAATTCGCCCTCGATGGTGCGCTTCAGCGCGCCGGTCAGCTCGGCGATGGTGAATTCCGGCAGGTTGGAGCCGGGGCGAGAGGGGGTGTCGTTTTGCTCGGTCATGCTGCGGCCACCATGCTAAACCGCTGCCACTTGAGCAAGAGATCGAGAGCGGGTTCTGCGATGCGCATCCTTCTGGTCGGCGGCGGCGGCCGCGAACATGCCCTGGCCTGGGCGATTGCCGCCTCCCCCCTGTGCACCACCCTCTACTGCGCCCCCGGCAATGCCGGCATCGCGCAGGAGGCGATCTGCGTGCCGATCGGGATCGACGACATCGACGGTCTCGTGACCTTCGCCAAGACCGAGGCGATCGATTTCGTCGTGGTCGGGCCGGAAGCGCCGCTGGTGGCCGGGCTGGTCGACCGGCTGACCGAAGCCGGGATCAAGGCCTTCGGGCCGAGTGCCGCGGCGGCGGCGCTGGAGGGGTCGAAGGGCTTCACCAAGGACCTCTGCGCCAAATACGATATCCCGACCGCACACTATCGCCGCTTCACCGATGCGGCCGAGGCCCGCGCCTATATCGCCGCCGAGGGCGCGCCGATCGTGGTCAAGGCCGATGGGCTGGCCGCCGGCAAGGGCGTGGTGGTGGCGACGACGGTCGAAGAGGCCCAGGACGCGGTCGAT
>NZ_JBYRFX010000200.1:0-4852 GCF_057815775.1 Inquilinus sp. | reverse complement strand
ATACCAAGTCCCCGAGATCGTGACTCCCGGAGGGATTCCCTGACACGGCGGTTTTCTGATTCAAGATGACGAACGGTGGAGGTTCGCCATGCCTATCCCGCTCCGGGGTGATTTCGACGCGGTGCGTCTTCGTGTGGCGGCCCGACAGACGAAGGATGCAGCCCAGGCGCGGCGCTTATTGGCGCTTGCTGCGGTCTACAACGGGGCGACGCGAACCGAGGCAGCGAGGACTGGCGGGGTGACGCTGCAGATCGTCCGGGACTGGGTGCTGAGGTTCAACGTCCACGGCCCGGACGGGCTCATCGACCGCAAGGCCCCTGGCCAGCCGCCAAGATTGAACGACGTCCACCGGGCGGCGCTGGTGGCGACACTCGAGAGCGGCCCGATCCCCGCAGTGCACGGCGTGGTGCGCTGGCGGCTGGTCGACCTGTGCCAGTGGCTGTGGGAGGAGTTCCGGGTCACGGTGGCCAAGCAGACGCTGAGCCGGGAACTGCGCGCCATGGGCTGGCGGAAGCTGTCGGCCCGGCCGCGCCACCATGCCCAGGCCGAAGGGGCGGTCGATCTTTTTAAAACACCTTCCCCGCCGTGCTGGACGAGATCGCGCGCGAGAAAAGCGTCGAGCCCGCCGCCATAGAGGTCTGGTTCGCCGATGAAGCCAGGATCGGGCAGAAGAACAAGATCACTCGCCGCTGGGCCCGCCGCGGCACCCGGCCGATTGCCCCACACGACCAGCGCACGGCATCGACCTACATCTTCGGCGCCGTCTGTCCGAAGGAGGGCAAGGGCGCCGCGCTCGTGCTGCCGCACTGCGACACCGCGGCCATGAACCTGCACCTCGCCGAGATCGCCGCCGCGGTGGCGCCGGGGGCGCACGCGGTGCTGCTGCTCGACCAGGCCGGCTGGCACATGTCGGACAAGGTAGCGGTCCCGCCGAACATCACCCTGGCCCCGCTGCCGCCCAAGTGTCCCGAGCTCAACGTCATGGAGAACGTCTGGCAGTTCATGCGCGACAACTGGCTCTCCAACCGGGTCTTCCAGTCTTACGAGGCCATCGTCGGCCACTGCTGCAATGCCTGGAACAAGCTCGTCGATCAGCCGTGGCGCATCATGTCCATAGGGCTGCGAGACTGGGCATACAGGTCATGATCAATGGGACTTGGTATGAGATGCTGATCGGCGACCTCGAGGAGGATCAGCGGCGCCGGGGCACGGAGCAAGCGGCCAGGCTTTGATCGCATGCTGAAGGACGCTGCGCGCCGGCGCTTCGATGTGCTCATGGTGGCCGCGGTCGATCGTCTGGGGCGTTCAACCGCGACGGTATCTGTCGCCCTGGCCGAGCTCTCCGGCGCGGGGGTCGAACCATACAGCCACCGAGAGGGCATGGACGGGACCACGGCTTACGGTCGCGCCATGCTAAACATGGCCAGCGTCTTCGCCGAGCTTGAACACGAGCTGATCCGCGATCGCGTGATGGCCGGCCTGGCGCGCGCCAAGGCTCAAGGGAAGCGGTTGGGACGCCCGACCGTCGACACCGGAACCGAAGCAGCGATCCGGGTCCGGCTCGCCACCGGCGACGGGATCCTGAAAGTCGCAAGGGCCGTCGGGGTGGGGGTCAGCACTGTTCAGCGGGTGAAGGCACTGGCCGCCGTAGCGACGGCCGAGCAGGGGTGATCGAGGGGCGACAACATCCCGGCATGAGGCGCCAAACCGACTCCTGCTTAGACGGCGGCATGTTCGACACGTGCCTGCATGACGCGCCGCCGAGCGGCGAAATGGCGCCCTGCGTGCAGCGAAGGACAGTGGGGCTACACCTCGCGGCCGGACCCGTGATGCTCCGGCACAGGGCGCCTACGCCATGAACGCTGCGCATGGCGCAAGCAAGCCCGGCGTCGCCGAGCTGAAAAAAAAGGCCTCTCGCTCACGACCGCCAAAGCAAGCAGAGCAGAGTGGAGCGTGCCTCGGCGGGGGCGGACATCAGACGTGCCTCCCGCTGGACAGGTCGAGACGACTCCCCCGACCCGAGGCTGCAATGATTTAGACAGCCCATCCCCTGGAAACAACCTCGAAGCGCCCAAGCCCGCGGCTGCACCGAGCTGTACAGCGGCCTGCCGCTGACGCCGGAGGCGTTCAAGCGATTCATGCTGGACCCGGCGGTGGCGGCCGCCCGCATCGCCTTCAGCACCTTCTTCGACAGCAACCGCGGCGCGCCTCGGGGGCAGCCGCCGGGCAAGGGCGCCGTGCGGCCGCTATCTGACATGATGGCTGAAGGTTCCTTCGTGTAAGCGTTCCGGCCGATGTATGCGTCAGCTCTGGGCCGCAGGTTGACGCTGTGCGCTGAAGTTCCAGGGCAGCAGTTCGTCGATGCGGCTGGCGGGATGCCCACGCGCGAGGCGGTCGAGGATTGCGGCGATGTAGGCCTCGGGATCGAGGCCGTTCAGCTTCGCGGTCTCGGCAACGGTGTAGATGATCGCGGCACGCTGCCCGCCTGCATCGCTGCCGACGAACAGATAATTTTTCCTGGTCAGGGCAATGCCTCGCAGCTGCCGTTCGGCCAGGTTGTTATCGATCGACAGCCTGCCGTCCTCAATGTAGCGCGCCAGCGCGTCCCACCGGCTGAGGGCGTATTGCAGCGCCTTGCCGAGGGTCGACTTGCCGGACAGGCGGCGCCGCTGCGCCAGCATCCAGGCATGTAGCGCCTCGAGCAGCGGCTTGCTCTGCGCCTCGCGCTCCATGCGGCGCTGCTCCGGTGGCTGTCCGTGGATCGTGGCTTCAATGGCGTAGAGAGCCTGGATCTGCCGCAACCCCTCTTCGGCGATCGGTGACTTGGTCGCCTCGAACACCTCGAACAGCCGCCGGCGGGCATGGGCCCAGCACGCGACGTGGGTGAGGCGCGGCGGCTTGTTGCCCCTCGGCAGGCTGAGCGCGTCGTAGCCAGCATAGCCGTCGGCGTGCAGCCAGCCGGCGAACCCGGCAAGGTGGCCCTGCGGCCGCTCGCCCTTGCGGTCCGGCGAGTAGCAGTAGAATGCCGCCGGCGGCCCATGCCCTTCCTCCGGGCCGCCCCAAGGTCTCGGATCAAAGGCGTAGACCCAGAACCGAGCCTGGCGCGTCCTGCCGCGGCCTGGGGCGAGAACCGCGATCGGCGTGTCGTCGGTCCAGATCACGCCCTGCGCCAGGGCGTAGGCACCGATTGCCTCGGCCAGGAGGCGGAGCCACCAGGCCCCGTGGCCGACCCAGTCGGCCAGGGTCTGCCGCTCGATCTCCACCCCCTCGCGCGCCAGGATGCCGGAGAGGCGGTAGAGCGGCAGGCCGTCGAGGTATTTGGACACCAGGACATGCGCCAGCAGCCCCGGCCCAGGGCGGCCGCGCTCGATGGGCAGGTCGGGCGCCGGCGCCTGCAGCACGGTCTCGCAGGCCCGGCAGGCATAGCGCGGCCGGACATGACGGATCACCTTCAGCCGCGCCGGCACCTTCTCCAACACCTCCGTCACGTCCTCGCCGAGGCGGGTCAGGCGGGCCGGGTCGGTGCAGCCGCAGCGGCAGGCGAGGACGGGCTCATGCACGACGATCTCGCGTGGCAGGTGCTCGGGCAGTGGGCGGCGCAGCGCCGGCCGCCGCAGCCTGTCCGGCTGGCCCTTGGCCGGCCGCGCCCTCTCGGCGGCGGCCTCGCGCTCGGCCTGATCCTCCTCGAGGTCGCCGATCAGCATCTCAAGCTGGCCGATCTCGGCCGCCAGCCGCTCGGAGGATTTGCCGTAGCGGTCGCGCCGCAGGGCAGCGAGCTGGATCTTGAGTTTCTCGATCTCGAGCCGGGCGTTCAGCAGGGCCGCGTCACGCTCGGCCAGCGCGGCATCGCGTGCGGCAAGGGCAGCATCCCGCTCCACCAGCAGCGCGCGCAGCGCCTCGGCTTCGTTGGGCGGCATGGCGGGATCGAGCATGGCGGCCACACCCGAAGCATCAACCGTCGCTCCGCGTCGTCCCAAATGGAGATGGCGTTACCCGGCAACCTCGGGCCGCGCCGTCCACGCTGGCATCCGCCAATCTATCCCTTCCAGCAGCATGGAGAGCATCGCCGGCGTCAGCGAGACGACACCATGGCTTGCCTGCGGCCAGACAAACTTGCCGCGTTCCAGCCTCTTGGCGACAAGGATCAGGCCCTGGCCGTCCCAGACCAAAAGCTTCAGCAGGTCACCACGGCGGCCACGAAAGCAGAACACCGCGCCGCTGTAGGGATCTTGCGCCAGTACCGTCTGTACCTGCGCCGCGAGGCCGTCGAAGCCGCGGCGCATGTCCGTCACGCCACAGGCCAGGTACACCCGCGTGCCAGGCGGCGGACCAAACATCAGCGCCCGCCGAGCACGGCCAGCACGCTGCGCAGCACCGCCATGTCCACGCAGCCGCTGACGCGCACCGTCGCGCCGGACGGAAAGACGACTTCAATCGCACCAGGCGTCTCGGCCGTCGCCGCAGGCGCCGACACCAGAGCCTCGACCCGCGGCGGCTCCGGCACAACCTCGATCGGCACCAGGCCCGACATCGCCGTGGCCAGCATCTCCCGCCGCCAGGTGAACAGCAGCCCGGTCCCGATGCCGTGCCGCTCCGCCACCACCTTGGCTACCGCGCCGGGCTCCAAGGTCTCACGCACGATCCGCAGCTTGTCCTCGGTCGACCAGTTCCGCCGCCGGACAGCCCGGACCCGAACCTCCACCCCGGAGCCGGCGCCACGTCGCACCGAACTTCTACGCACCTCGTAGCCGCCGCTTACGAGTGCCACCGCTGTGTCAGGGTCGTCCGCCATACCAGCGACATCGACCAAAGCCGCCCCTCACCACAAGGCGGGTAAGGGCTGACGCATACG
>NZ_JBYRFX010000199.1:0-2477 GCF_057815775.1 Inquilinus sp. | reverse complement strand
AACGTCTACGGCTCGGACCACAATGACGTGCTGACCGGCGATGCCGGGGCCAACACCCTGTCCGGCGGCGCCGGCGACGACGTCATCACCGGCGGCGGCGGGGCCGCCGTGCTGAAGGGCGGTGCCGGCAACGACACCATTGTCTACACCGCGATCGGCAACAGCACCGTGGCGGCGTCCGGGACGGACGTGATCGCCGACTTCAGCACCGGCGACAAGGTCGACCTCAGCGCGATCGATGCCGACGGCAATTCGGCCAATGGCGACACGGCGTTCAGCTTCGGCACGGGCGGCTTCACCGGCCATGCCGGCGAGCTGCGGATCGTCGACTTCCACAACGGCCTCCAGGGCGTCTATCTCGACGTCAACGGCGACAAGACCCCGGACGCGATCATCAACGTGATTTCCGACCACGCTCTGACGGCCAGCGACTTCGTGCTTTAGTGGCCGGCCAGACACGTCAGGCATGCCAACGCCATGTCTGCCGTCGCTTTCCCCTGGACCCTATTTGAAGTCCCGCGCCTTCACCTTGATGGTGTCGATGTGCAGGTCGGGCGTGTACATGTCACGCGTCCGGAAGCCCTTCGGCGGCAGGCCGCGCGGGTCCGGGCCGACGCCGCCATGGTGGGCCTCGTCGCCGCGGCCGTGCGGCAGCGGGAAACCGGCGTCGCGATCGCCGACGCTTCCCAGCATCCCGGATAGGTCCGTCACCCGGCGGGCAATGAGGTGCACCACCTCGCCCTCCCGCTGAATCCGTCCCCAGATTCCCATCATGCTGGCGCCGACAATGACGCGGCGCTGCGCCTCGAACACCGTGGGCCAGATGATGAGGTTGGCGGCGCCAGTCTCGTCCTCGATGGTGATGAACATGACGCCCTTGGCCGAGCCCGGCATCTGGCGGACGAGAACGATGCCGGCGGTGTCGATCCAGCGGCCGTCGCGGGCGTTCATGGCATCGGCGCAGCTGACGACGCCCTCCCGCCGCAGATCCTCACGGAGGAAGGAGATGGGATGGCTGCGCAGCGTCAGCCCGACATGGCCGTAATCCTCGACCACCTCGCCACCGGCGGTCATCGGCCGGAGAGGCACTGCCGGCTCATCGAGCTCGGCCACGGTCGTGGCGGCCCGGGCCGAGGCGGCCGCGAACAGCGGCAGCGGCTCGTCGCGCAGCGCCTTAATGGCCCACAGCGCCTCACGCCGGGCGAGCTTCAGCGAAGGCTGGAAGGCGTCGGCCTTGGCGATCTCCACCAGTGACGCCGCCGGCACGCGGGCCCGGCGCCAGAGATCATCGACTGTGGCAAAGGGCTGGTCGGCCCGCGCCGCAACGATCGCAGCGGCATCGGCATTGGCCAGGCCCCTGACCATGCGGAGGCCCAGCCGCACGGCATGGCGGTCACCGTCGCCGGACGGCTCCAGGGTGCAGTCCCAGCGGGAGGCGTTGATGCAGATCGGCCGGACATCGACGCTATGGTCGCGGGCATCGCGGACGATCTGCGCCGGCGCGTAGAAGCCCATCGGCTGGGCGTTCAGCAGCGCGGCGCAGAACACGTCCGGGTGATGGCATTTGAGCCAGGACGAGGCGTAGGCAATGAGCGCGAAGGAGGCGGCGTGGCTCTCGGGGAACCCGTAGGAGCCGAAGCCCTCCAGCTGGGAGAAGGTCCGCTGCGCGAACTCCTCGGTGTAGCCCCGCGCCACCATGCCCTGGACCAGCTTGTCCTGGAACTTGCTGACCCCACCGGTGAACTTGAACGTGGCCATGGCCCGGCGCAGTTGGTCGGCTTCCGACGGCGTGAAGCCGGCGCATTCAATGGCGACCCGCATCGCTTGTTCCTGGAACAGCGGCACGCCGAGGGTCTTGCCCAGCACGCGCTCCAGCTCCGGCTTCGGATAGTCGACCGGCTCCTTGCCCTCGCGCCGGCGCAGATAGGGATGGACCATGTCGCCCTGGATCGGCCCGGGCCGGACGATGGCGACCTCGATCACCAGGTCGTAGAAGGTGCGAGGCTTGATCCGTGGCAGCATCGCCATCTGGGCGCGGCTCTCGATCTGGAACACGCCCAGCGTGTCGGCCCTGCGGATCATGGCGTAGGTCCGCGGATCCTCGGCAGGGATTGTGGCGAGGTCGAGTTCGATCCCCTTGTGCTCGGCCAGCAGGTCGAAGCCGCGCTTCATGCAGGACAGCATGCCGAGCGCCAGGCAATCGACCTTCATGAAGCGCAGCGCATCGATGTCGTCCTTGTCCCACTCGATGACCTGGCGGTCCTTCATCGCCGCCGGCTCGATCGGAACCAGCTCGTCCAGCCGGTCATGGGTCAGCACGAAGCCGCCGGGGTGCTGGGAGAGGTGCCGCGGCGTGCCGATCAGCTCGCGCGCCAGGTCCAGCGCCAGTCGCAGCCGCCGGTCGCCGGTGTTGAGGTTCAGTTCCTCGGCATGCTTCGTCTCGACGCCATCCTCCGCCCAGCCCCACACCTGGCCGG